>JAAFJT010000045.1 GCA_013298955.1 Chitinophagales bacterium | reverse complement strand
TTTTTTGTTGTTGACATGACGCATTGCTAACAAACTTGCTCTCAATTCGCTATCTTTGCACTTTAAAATAGCTTAATTATATAAGGTGAAAATATTAAAATGAAAAAAAGTTATTATACCGCAATCGGTTTTCTATTGTTTTTGCTGGGTTCTACCTCCTTGATATTGAGTATCACAGGCGTTCAACTCACGATATTGGTTTGGATGGATGCTTTTGGCGGACTTTTAGGGTTCGTTTTGCGAATATTGATGATTGTGACGGGGATTGTCATTGCAGCACTTTCCACAACGGATTGGCAAGAAGAAAAATGAATTAAGGAATTTCAGGAATTAAAGAATCATTTGCTTGATTTTTTTGATAAAAATCAAGCAAATGATTCTTTAATTCCTGAAATTCCCTAATTATTGATTCATTTTAAGTAGTTGAGTCGAACTAAGCTATCAGAATGTAAATAATTGACAATCAATATATGAATATCAAATCAAGGTCGGCGAGGTTGCAACCTCGCCGACCTTTTGGATCGGTTCTTTCAATTGAACTACTTATTTTTTAAGGATAACAACTTCACCTGTATTGGGTTTAAAAATATCCAAATTAGCAGGTATTTGAAACGGTTGAGTCACGGTTTCGACTTCATTGGCATTATCTGTTTTGACCGTTCTAATTTCAACTTTATCTTTTTCGACCCAAATCCATTTAAAATGATTGAAACTGCCGCCGCTATGCGTCCATGTACGCACATTGTTAAATGCTCGTAACGGTGCGCCCCAACAACCTTCACCGATATAAGTCGTTCCATTCGCATCGTCTCGGATAAATCCTTCAAAATGACCTGCATCTGTGCTTGCGCGAATCGGATACGTCGTTTTGGCAACATGCGCATCCGATTCAATTGCTAATTTTATTTTATGTTTTAAAAATAAATTCGTCCATTGTTTATACTGCTCATCCCGATATTCTTTGCCTTTTGTGTGCGGTCGAATCGGGTAGTGGTATTGCACGAATTTCCAAAGTTGATTATTATTTGCATTCAAATCATTCTCAAACCAAGTTTTTTGGTCTCCACCTGCCGCCATCATAGAATTGAGCGTGTAAATGCGCAATAAATGACCACCCAAATGGACAGCATAACAATTATTAGGCGTAATATCAAACAAATTGCTTAACGTTTTATTATCGGTTTCATGATTCCCGCGTGCAGGAATGATTGGAATTAAAAACCCATCCACCCCAATCGTCAATTGCCAATCTTCCAACCAAGTTTGCCATTCCAAATCCGTATCGCCATCCGTCATATCGCCATTAAATAAAATACAATGCGGTTTCAATTTGCCCGCCAAGAGATTAGCAGACCGTCGAGCCGCCCGATTATTGCGCGAATCGCCCCCTGCAATAATCGAAAGGCGCGTATCCGCTTGATTGGGCGCGGTGCGAAAACGCATTTTCCGACTAAAACCTTCCGAATCTTTGATAATCACGTAATATAGAGTATTCGGTTTTAAATTATTTAAAAGGCAAAAATAATTATTCATGCCTCGAAAAACAATATTTTTCGTAGGATTGGCTCTTTGGTCGTAACGTGGTGGTACTTTGCCTTCTTCCACTGCTACGTAATACACGCTTGGACTGGTGCCAGAGGCTTGATTCCAAGCTAAAACGACAGCAGACGCAGGATTATCATTCCAAATTAAGCGAAATTTATCCGTAAGGGCGTAATTGGGGGCATTTCCGATAAGGAAAATCACAAGGCTCAATACAACTTTCATATGATTATGGACAACGTTTGTTCAATTAAAATGCTTTTTGACGACAAGATGGTGCGATAATAACACTTGTTTTGAGAATCATTTCGTAATTTTGCACCGAAATTAAAACGATTCAAAACAATTGCCAATTGTTTGGGTTTTAGATTTTTATTTTCGCTGCAAAACGATTCAAAGTCACAAAATTGATTTTTGCTATTGTTGTGATGCGACAAATTTGATTTGCAATTAATTATTTTAAAAATTTTCATATGAAAAAAGATACGCTTATCCCCCAATTAATCCAAAAAGAATTGGAACGCCAACGGCATGGCATTGAATTGATTGCCTCTGAAAATTTCACCAGTCAAGCCGTCATTGATGCAATGGGCAGTTGTTTGACGAATAAATATGCAGAAGGCTATCCGGGCAAACGCTATTATGGAGGTTGCGAAGTGGTTGATGAGGTCGAGCAAATAGCGATTGACCGTTTGAAGGAGTTGTTTGGCGCGGAATATGCCAATGTGCAACCGCACTCGGGCGCACAAGCGAATGCCGCCGTATTTTTAGCTGTTTTACAACCGGGTGATTCGGTTTTAGGATTTAATTTGGCACATGGCGGTCATTTATCGCATGGTTCGCCTGCGAATTATTCTGGAAAAGTCTATAAACCGCATTTTTATGGGGTGGAGGAAGCAACAGGCTTGGTTGATATGGATAAAGTAGAGGCGATTGCGCTTGAATGCAAACCCAAATTGATTGTCTGCGGTGCCAGTGCGTACTCGCGGGATTGGGATTACAAACGATTCAGAGCGATTGCGGATAAAGTAAATGCGTTGTTATTAGCGGATATTGCGCATCCTGCGGGCATGATTGCGGCAGGTTTGTTGAATAATCCGATGGAACATTGCCATATCGTGACTTCGACAACCCATAAAACGTTGCGCGGACCAAGAGGCGGTATTATCATGATGGGTAAAAATTTTGAAAATCCATGGGGACGCAAGTTGAAAAATGGTAATTTGATTAAAATGTCCACGATTTTAGATTCGGGTGTTTTTCCGGGCATGCAAGGTGGCCCGTTGGAACATGTGATTGCGGCAAAAGCGGTGGCTTTTCACGAAGCATTACAACCAGAATTTAAAGAATATGGGATTCAAGTCATCAAAAATGCCCAAGTGATGGCAAAGGCTTTGGTTTCCAAAGGCTATAAAATCATTTCGGGCGGGACGGATAATCATATGATGTTGATAGATTTGCGTCCAAAAGGCGTAACGGGCAAACAGGCTGAACAAGCGTTGGTTCGGGCAGATATTACAGTTAATAAAAATATGGTTCCCTTTGATACACAGACTCCTATGATTACTTCTGGGATTCGAGTGGGTTCTCCTGCGATTACTTCACGCGGATTTAAGGAGCAAGATTGTTTGAAAGTCGTCGAGTGGATAGATGAAGTCATTTTGAATGCAGATAATGAAGCCGTAATTCAGAAAGTGCGCGGCGAAGTCAATGAGTATATGCAGCAATTTCCTTTGTATGAAAAGAAAAATAAATCTGTAAAAATTTAGATTTAAATTAATTATAAATCATTTAAAAATAACATATTTTACATTGACAACAATACTTATTCGGATTTAAGACTTGTTTTAAGTATTTGGCATACCATTATCAAATCGTATTTAAATTAATTTGAAAAGCGTTTGTAGGGTTTGAAAACCCTACAAACGCTCTTTTAAACTTATAAAATGTTCAAAAACGCTCCATCTGAATCAAATACAATCGTTTTTTGTTCTGCCAAAATGTCATTTTTGATAGTAACATTATACAAACGGTCTTCTTGACTGTGAGTCAAATAGGTTTTAACAATGGTGTAATCTGGATAATTGTTAGTTAACCATTTTGCCGCCACATCTGGAATATTGGGCGATTGAGGAACTGCTACTTGATGTACAACGGGTGCTTCTAAAAGATTGACATTTTCTTTTTGACAAGCGGTGAAACTGAAGGCAGCTAATACAGCCGCAACTACGATGTTTTTCATAGTGGTAAAGATTTTAGTGAACGAATGTTTGTTTGTAATGATTTTTTGAATACAGTATCTTACTACAAAATACTGTACCAATGACGACCCTAAAATCTAAAAGTTGCAACAAAAAAGCATGGTTTCGATAAAATACAACAATTGGGAGACGAATCACATGAGTTATTTCGACCAATTTTTTTTGTGTTTAATTTGAAAAATACCGAAATAGTATCTTGACCGAGTGGAGGGTTTTAGAACCCTCCACTCGGTACGCTTCTGATATTTTTAACACAATTTGTTTAAAATTTTATTGTCATTTTAAGACTCAAATTTTTGCTTAATGTCTTGCATTGTTTTTTTAACTATTTTTTCCACAAGCTCCATATTTTCAGCATAACCTATTTTAGGAGCGTACTGATAGGTTTCATCAATAAAACCATACCGTTGATGATAATTTTTAATTTGATAGCCAGCCTTTTCAAAAATAAAATTAAACTCAATTGAATAGTCAAATGATTTTTGGTCTGTTTTGAAACCCTCATACTTGTAATAAACGTAAATATTGTTGATTTGAAAATCTGTTTTTCTTTGTTTTTCTTTCTTTATATGGCTTGAAATAAGGTCATTATTCTGATATAGCGTTTCATGTAAATCATTAAGCCGAAATTTAATGGTTCTATCTAAGAAAAGTGGCATTATAGCATCTAATTTGCGAAACAGCATATTTAAAAAATTAAAAATATGTCTATTTAAAGTATTATCAATTACTTCTGTACTTTTTTGAATTAATTTAAGTCTTTTGGGTTCAAAACCACCCACAAATAGCGCAATTTCTTTATCGACATCACCCATTTCTTCCACGCGTTCCCCGTGTGCAGCACGCAAATAAATATCCAAAGAGTCTTTCAAGGATTCTCCAATATGATTTACTAATAATTCATAATCGCCTCTATTGGCGTATTCTAACGCCGTAATATATTCATTTCTATCTTTCAACTTGATAATCGCAGGTGGATAACCTTGCTGCATTAAAATTAAATTCATCAAAATACGCCCCAATCGCCCATTCCCATCATCAAAAGGATGAATCGCCACAAAACGATGATGAAAAATAGCCACAATGACCACCGCATGAACGACTGATTTTGGTACATGGCGATACCATTCTATCAATTCCTTCATCAGAATCGGCACATCTTCGGGTGTAGCGTAGTAGTGCATTTCCCCAGTGGGCGTTCTAACCGAATTGGGCTGCGTTTTATATTGACCCAATTGAATTAATTTTTGTGTAGGATTCCCATCAGGCGTAATTGCTTTGGAATGATAGGGTTCAACCAAGATAATTCGATGTAATTCCCGAATATCAGACTCGGAAAAACCTCTTTCATCTTTGACAATGCTCATTAAAAGATGAATTGCCTCATTATGTCCCCGAATATCCAAATGGTCTTTCAAGGTTTTCCCTTTTGCAGTCAAACCGTGCATCAAATAAGTAATCGTTTCACCATGTGACATTGGATTACCTTCGATGGCATTGGAGTGATAATTCCAATCTAAACGCAATTTTTGCATCACACGCCCTTCCAAATCAGCAGATAATGGGCGTAATGCATCCACTTTTTGTTTTTTTTGCGTCAATTGCTCTACAATTGGTAACTCACTTAATTTTGCTGCTAATAAATCCCAGTTTTTCATGATTGTTTTGATTAATATCAAAAACGTCGCAGATTTTTCAACCTGTGACGTTTGCATTGAAAAATCAATAGCTAAATAGTTTAATTTAAAAAAAACTGACAACAACGTTTGGAGGGTTTCAAACCCTCCAAACGTTATACTACCTTGAAAACCAATCTTTTAGTAGGTATGACTTTTTGTAGATTCTTTCATTTCAACTACTTATATTGGGTTTAGAATTTTAAAAATTCGTCCACATGTGCTTCTAATACTTTTAAAGTTTCCACATCCTTAATATTTTTCTCCTCATCCAATAACTTATTAAAAGAGGAATAAGGCAATCGATTCGGCATGACGGTAACATTCATATAATTTAAAATGCTCGTAAAATGTTCCAACCCGCGCAAATTGCCTGCGCGACCTGTTGCAACCCCTGCCATACCTGCTTTTTTCTCTTTGAAAATCGCCATTTTGCTTTTAATCGAACAAGCATCAATAAAATGCTTTAAAACACCCGGAAAACTGCCGTTATACTCAGGTATCACAAAAAACAATTTGTTGGCAGGAATCAAATATTCTTGCTCAATCAACCCAAAAGCAGGGCTGATTTGCGCTTTATCATACATTTTGTATGTAAATAAATCATCAGGCAAATCTTCCAAAGAAAGCAATTGCACCTTTTGCTTTGTCTTATTTTTGAAACAATTCAAGTAAGCATTTGCCAAAATCATTGAATTGCTACCTTTGCGGTCTGTCGCGGAAATAATGGTAATCACGTTGTCGGAATGGGTCTAGTTTAAAAAAGTAGTAATACAATTTTAACCAAAAAGTTCATAAAAAGCAGTCGTAGTCGGAAAATTTATTTCCCGCCAATTGGCGGGAAATAAATTTTCCGACTACGACTACTTTCGCAAAATTTTATTTGGATAATCAGTAATAATTCCATCAACGCCTAATCGAATTAAGGCAATCATATCGGTTGTATCATTCACTGTCCAAGGAATGACCCGAATTTGTCGTTGATGACAATATTGAACGGTGGAAAGATTTACTAATTTGAAAGAAGGACTATAAATATCAGGTTTAAAACTTAATTTATTTAAATTTTCTTTTACTTCTTCAATGTTTTCAATCAATAATGCCGTTTTGATATTTTTGTCTAGTTTTTTAATTGCTTCCAAAGCACGCGGGTCAAAACTTTGAATAATAGTTAAATCATTGATTTCCATTCGATTCACGTCATCTAAAACTAATTTTGCAAAGTCGGCAACAGAAGGCGTTAAAAGACCATCCCAAGCAGGCTTGCTTTTGATTTCAAGATTAAAATAGGGCATCGGTATGTTTTTTTGTACGCAATAGGCGCGAACCGTTGCTACAACTTCTACCAAAGTCGGTTTATACGCTTTCTGCTTTTTTTGGAATGGAAAACGCGGATGCTTCAAACTTCCACAATCACAGGCTTGGATTTCTGTAATAGGCATTTGGTACAAAGCAAATTTTTGTTGTTCATCTGCTGCTGTAATCAAATTTTCTTTGGCATCTGTGCAAATTTCTGCACTCATGTACGGTTCATGCGAAACCACTAAAATATTATCTTTGCTCACGCACAAGTCCATTTCAAGGGTCTTCACGCCCAAGTCAAGCGCGAGGAGGAAGCCCGAAACGATGTTTTCAGGCATTAAGCCTCTTGCACCACGATGTCCTTGCCAATCAAAATTTTTATCAATCATAAATGGTTGATAAACAAGAGATTTACAGCCCAATAGAAGGGTGCAAACGAATAATAAACGATGTTTTTTGATTTGAAAACCAGCATTCAAATCACGATTTTTTAAAAAAATCATATATGATAAATTTTATTTGTTAAAAATAAAAATGTGTTTGGAATGAATCCATGAATGCAAACTTGCGCTACCTTTGTGCGTAAAAATCATGAATGTAGCAAAATTATTAATATTTTGAGTTCTTTTACCAAAAACAATAGGCAACCAATGAATTTTTCAAACAAAACGATTGATGTTTTATCCGTCGGCGAATTGTTGATAGACCTTATCAGCACCGATTTTGCCGAAACTTTTGAGGGGGTTGAAAATTTTAAACGCATTCCGGGCGGTAGTCCTGCCAATCTTGGAATGAATATGATGCGGCTTGGCAATCGCGTAAGGCTTGTTGCCTGTGTCGGTCAGGATGCAATGGGCGGTTATCTGTCGGATTATGTCCAATCTTTGGGCTTTGACACGGATTCGATTCTGCGCGTTCCACAACCGACAACCTTGATTTTAGTGACACGTTCTCAAAAAGTATCTGATTTTGAGGCGTACAGAGGCGCGGATTGTCAGATTTCAGCCAGTCAATTGTCGGATGAAATGTTGAGTCAAACCAAAATATTTCACACAACTTGTTTTGCATTGAGCAAAAAACCTGCGCAAACCAATATTTTAAATGCGGCTAAAAAAGCAACCGAATTGGGTTGTCAATTGAGTATTGATGCGAATTATGCCCAAAAAATTTGGCAAAATCGCAAAGAAGCGCGTAAAATGGTGGCAGAATATGTTTCAAATGGTGCTTTTGTGAAAATCTCAGAAGTGGATTGGGAACGTTTATATGGTTCGCCTTTGACGAATCCGAAAGCGGCGGCGGAGCATTTCTTGGATTTAGGGGCATCCGAAGTGTGTGTGACTTTGGGTGGAGATGGCTGTTATGTGGCTGCGGCGACAGGTGGTTCTTTTTTGCCTGCTCGAAAAGTGGCGGTGAAAGATACGACAGGTGCGGGTGATGCATTTTGGTCGGGCTACTTGACAGCGCGTTTGGACGGGCATGAGTTGTTGGAAGCGGCAACCGCAGGGCGGCGCATGGCAGAATTAAAATTGGCACATTTCGGTCCATTACCGAAAACGATAGAGCGATTGAAAATTTATGAAGATTTTCAGCACTTAGCATCCACTCGAATTAAATGAAAAGTATTACCTTTGCGCATGGATGGATTATGATTCTAAATAAGTGATTGAATAAAATTAAATACAAAACCGTTTGGAGGTTCTAAAACCCTCCAAACGGTTGGTAATCAAGTAAAAATTATATAATTTTTAACTTTTTTATAACTCACCCAAAAGCGTGATTCCCCGTCTTAATGACGGTTATCAAAATAACCTTATTTGAAATTTAAACTTCTTAAATTTAGCAATGAAAAAAATCTTATTCAGTCTTGTTGCTTTGCAACTGACGTTTGCTCCCTTGCATGCACAAACTCCAGCTGCCGCGCCTGTGCCGTCACCTGTTGTTGCAGAAGCCATTAAAAAAGCTCGGAAAAGCTGGAAATCGTACAATGTGTCTAACAAAGACAAGCTCACCGAAGCTAAAAATGGCATTGATGAAGTGTTGAAAAGTGCTGATAATCAAAATTTTTATGAGGCATGGTACTTGAAAGGCTTGATTTACAATGATTTATTACAACAAGATGCGGATGGTAGAGATGAAGTCATGAAGGCAGAAGCGTTGAAGCAGATGACGGGTGGGAAAACAACGGCTGCTCCTATTAAGCCTTTTGAACCGACTCAAATGTCGGCTGCTTTGCCTGCGGTAGAGGCTTTTACCAAAGCGGTGAAGTTGGCAGTTAAAAAAGGTGATAAAGCAGATGCCCTTAAAGGAGCGCAACAAGTGCAAAAATACTTAAATTCAGCAGGTTCGGATTATTATGATTTGCGCGAAAAAGATAAGGAAAATGCGGTTTTGAACGCTTACAAAACGTTTAAATCAAATTTGGATATACATGAGCTATTGAAAGCCAATAAGTTAGAAAGTATGTTGGATGCGAAAGATGGTGTCAAAAAACAATATTTGTTAGTGGCTCAGTTGGCGGGTTATGCGGGCAAACAGGCGAAAGAAGAGACGCTTCCGATTTATGAGAAAATTCTTGCAATGGAAACGGATAAAGATTCGGCAACGAGCTTTATATATAGTGCTTTGTACGATTTGAAATTGGCAACAGACCCTACTGACGCGATGAAAATGTTGGAAGCAGGGCGCAAAAAGTATCCAAATGATACTCAATTGTTGTTTACAGAAATCAATCATTATTTGAAAGCGGGCAAATTGGAAGTTTTGACCGATAAATTGAAAGAAGGTATCAAAAGAGAGCCGAATAATCCATCAATTGTGTTCACCTTAGGCAATGTTTATGACCAACTTTCTAAAAAATATGCAGCAGAAGGGGATGCGGCAAAAGGCAAATCTTACGAAGAGGAAGCAATAACGTATTATAATAAAACGTTAGAGATGGACGCTAAGAATGTGGATGCGATTTACAGTATTGGAGCTAATTTTTACAATAAAGCGGCTGAATTGACCAAAGAATTGCAAAAATTGGGCAGTGATATGAGTAAAGCAGGCATGAAAAAGTATGATGATAAGGAAAAAGAAGTTTTAGTGGCTTTCGATAAAGCATTACCTTATTTCCAACGGGCAGAATCGGTGAATGCGAATGACCAAAATACGTTGATTGCGTTAAAAGAAATTTTTGCGCGTAAAAACGATTTGAAATTGTCAGGCGAATTTAAAAAGCGTTTGCAAGTGGTACAAGATGGCGGTAAAAACCCAAAATCTTACTTTGAAAAATAGTGTATTTTGAATCAGGAATTAGGGAGGGGAATGAATGTAACATTCATTCCCCTCCCTAATTCCTGATTCAAATTTAAACAAGATTTCACCGATAGTTGAGCATTTGTTTATAGGTGTCTGCTAATCTTTGTTGGGGCGCGCCGCGTAAATACATATTGAAAACCGTAAAATTCGCCCACTGCACTTGCCAATAGGAATTGGTTTCATATTTTCGAGCCGAAATCAAGACCGTTTTGGGTATAATTTTAAATGAATAATTTTTATGATAAGCGCGTTGAATAAAATCATACTCTTCCATAATGACAAAATCTTCCCGATAGCCATTCAATGCATTAAAAATGCTCCTCGTAACGAATAAAGTTTGGTCACCACCGCGACACCATAAAGCGCGAAACCGGGTACAGAAAGCATTGATTTTCAATAAAATTTTTGGAGAATCAAATTCAAAACGATAACAACCCATCAAGTATTGTTCAGATTCAATAGCCATTTGAATATCTATCAAATAACTTTCGGGTGGTAGCGCGTCTGCATGTATGAAATATAAAACGTCGCCTTTGGCAAAGCGCACTGCATGATTCATTTGCGCAGCGCGTCCGCGTTTGGGTGCGCGGGTAAAAATACAGCCCGAAGCGCGGGCGCAACCTTCTGTATCATCGGTGCTACCGCCGTCGGAAACAATGATTTCGGAAAGCAAAGGATTAGAATGCTGCATCAAATAGCGGATTAAACGACCAATATTTGCGGCTTCATTCAAAGTTGGGATGATGACACTGATTTTCATTGTGATATATAAGATATAAACGATTTTTTGATTTTGTGTTGAAATTAAAACACAAGTATCAAACTTGTGGCTAAGATATTACTTTTTTATGAACTCGAATGCTTTTTTGAAAAAAAGTATCTATTTTTGTTGAATTGGAACGAGAATGTCGCAGCTTATTGCGAATTTTTGACATTATCATCGCGTAAATGAAAAGTGAAATTTAAAATATGTTTTATAAACAAGTTTCGGAAAATTGAAAATTTTCCGAAACTTGCTCAACCCATTATTTAAAAATGACTTCTTTAAAATGGGCGGATACGATAACTTCGTAACGATTATGACTCATTTTATTGAAAATAATAGGTTTTTGTTCTATCAAACAAACATTCGGTTCAAAATCGAATCCATTGATAATCAATTGAATACTGTGATAAGTCAATGTAAAATGACCTTTTATTTGCCTACTGATTTTAAAAATATTGTTTTTAGAACCATCCGTTTTAAAACGTGTTAAGGCATATTGTTGTTTCAAATGAGCGTAACCTTCTCCCGCATCTTCATAAAGTTCACTGATTTCAACCTCATTTGTATAAAAAACATTCAGTTTCAATATTTCAACAGGGCGTTCTCCTGTAAATTGCATCACAGGATATAACGGAATACATGCGCCCGCTTTTGCAAAAATGGGTATTTTATGTATCGGTGTTTTTATCATAATCAATTGATTACCAATATATTGTGTTCCATCTTGAAGGTCATACCAGATGCCTTTTGGAAAATAAACAGGCATTTCACTCAAATTTGCTTCGGTTACAGGTGCGACAAGCAACTGTTTTCCAGCTATAAATTGTTGTTCCTGTTTGAAATTTTCAACATCTGTTGAATCGTAAAAACCTTGTGACAGCATCATGGGTTGCCCCTCAGTCGTCAATTTGTAAAAAGCAGTATATAAATAAGGCAACAATTGGTATCTAAATTCAATGGCTTGACGGGCTAAATCGGTCGTCGCATCCCCGAAAGACCAAGGTTCTTGGTCTAAACGATTCCGCGCTTCTGCCTCCGTAACGATGGAACTGTCGGATAGGGAATCGCCCACTTCATTATTGCCCATCGAATGAATGCGATAAAAAGGGTGAAAAATGCCCAATTGCAACCACCGAACCAATAATTCACCTGTCGGTACATCCTTAAAACCGCCAATATCCGACCCAGAAAACGAAAATCCTGATAAACTCAATCGTTGAATTTGGCGATTTGCCATTTGCAATTGCTCCCAAGTTGCCACATTATCGCCCGTCCAAACGGCGGCATGCCTTTGTCCACCTGCATAAGAAGCTCGAACCAACAAAAAAGGGCGTTTCTCAGGGCGCAATTTTCTAAAACCCTCCACACTGGATTGCGACATCATCACACCATATATATTGTGTCCTTTGGCATGGCTGAAAATGCCTTCTTTATCGCTGTGATGCAGAATATTATTTGGAATTGTTTTGATATTCAATTTAAAATTGGCAGGTTCATTCATATCATTCCAAAAACCCGCCACTCCATTTTCGACATATAATTTTTCATATAAATCACCAAACCACTCCCTTACCCGATGATTTAAAAAATCGGGAAAAACGGTTTCATTGGGCCAAACTCGGGCTACTAAAATTTCGCCATCCACTCGTTTTAAAAAATAATCATTTTCCAATCCTTCTGCATAAATTTCGTAATCTTCATCTTGTTTGATGCCGGGATTAATCATTACAATCGTTTGAAAACCAATCTTTTGTAAATCTGAAATCATTTGATTGGGGTTCGGAAAATGCTTGTGATTCCATGTAAAACAACGATATTCATCCATATAGTCAATGTCTAAATAAATCGCATCACAAGGAATTTTTAATTTTCGGAAGGTTTGTGCCACATCTTTGACGCGTTTTTCGGGGAAATAACTCCACCGACATTGGTGAAAACCCAATGCCCAAATTGGGGGCAAATCGGGTTTGCCTGTCAAATGATGGTATTGTCGCGCTACATCTGTCAAATTTTCGCCATATATAAAATAATAATTGATTTCGCCGCCTTCTGATGCAAAATAAAAAGTATTATTTCCTTCTGTATCAAAATTAAATTTTGTTTTAAACGAATTATCTAAGAAGATGCCATAACTTGTATTTTGATGAAATCCATAAAAAAAAGGAATCGCCCGATACAAAGGGTCTGTATCAGGTTCAAAAGCAAAAGCGTCCGTACACCAATTTTCAAATGATTTGCCGCGTAAATCTAAAGAACAACCTTTGTCACCCAATCCAAAATAGCGTTCATTGGGTTGGCATTTTTTGGTAATGCGTACATCGGTGGTACCATGCATCATCGTTGTTTTGGCATAATAGCCAGCAGCATCTTCACAAATAATTTTATCTTGAATATCTAATATCTTGATTTTCAAATCTTTTTTAGAAACAATGACTTTTAAAAAATGCGTTTTTAATTGCCAAAAATCATGGGTTTCTGCAATAATCGTTGGCACATCCCTTTTCTTAAAATGGGGGTCGAGTCCATAAGAAACATCGGGTTGGAAATGGCGCGTATAAGTATAACGAAACCGAATGATGCGTTCAGACCAAACTTCTATGCGCAAAACGATGGCATTTTGACAATGAAAATTCCATTGTTGCTTTTTAGGAACGATTTTGACCACTTGATTAGGGCTAAATTCCTCAAAAACATCTTCAAAACGGTCATGTCCGACAGCATCTTTGATATTAATTTCGGCAGGCAGTGCGGCTTGTTTAGGCATTAGAATCGATTCATCAAGAGTAATTCCTTGATTATCAAAGGTTTTGTTTTCCATCTTCTATTTGAAATAACGAATTGGTGAAAAAATTGCCGCAAAACTACCTTTTTTTAATGATTTTACAACACATAGGGCACATAGGTTTCATAGGGCACATAGGGTAGTTTTGCTGCTTGTTTTGATTCGTTCAATCCGTTGAAAAATAAGCGGTAGTAGTATTCATGCAACTTTTACAACACATAGGGCACATAGGTTTCATAGGGCACATAGGGTAGTTTTGCTGCTTGTTTTGATTCGTTCAATCCGTTGAAAAATAAGCGGTAGTAGTATTCATGCAACGATTTCTTAATGATTTTACAACACATAGGGCACATAGGTTTCATAGGGCACATAGGGTATGCTGCTTGTTTTGATTCGTTCAATCCATTGAAAAATAAACGAATCTAAGCAAAGACGCTCTATGTCTATGTGTCCTATGAAATCTATGTGCCCTATGTGTTTTAAAGTTCGAGAAATTCAAAACCTGCTCTTTCGGGCAATAAGCCAACAGCATCATCATTTTCAGCAAAGACGCTCTATGTCTATGTGTCCTATGAAATCTATGTGCCCTATGTGTTTTAAAGTTCGAGAAATTCAAAACCTGCTCTTTCGGGCAATAAGCCAGCAGCATCATCATTTTCAGCAAAGACGCTCTATGTCTATGTGTCCTATGAAATCTATGTGCCCTATGTGTTTTAAAGTTCGAGAAATTCAAAACCTGCTCTTTCGGGCAATAAGCCAACAGCATCATCATTTTCAGCTAAAATGAGCAAAGACGCTCTATGTCTATGTGTCCTATGAAATCTATGTGCCCTATGTGTTTTAAAGTTCGAGAAATTCAAAACCTGCTCTTTCGGGCAATAAGCCAACAGCATCATCATTTTCAGCTAAAATGTAATATTGCATCCCCGTTTTGGCTAAAAAGACCGTACCAAAAATGCCATCTCCTGCCGCACCATCATCATGTTTGCCATCATCAAACATCGGCAAATAGCGATAAGCGGCATTCGCATCATTCCGAACACAAAAAAAGACTCGATTCGCACCTTTTACACCCACTTTAATACTTTTTTTATCTTCCACAACCCCTGTAAAAGGCGTTTGAATAGTCGGTGTTTCTTTTTTAAAAGCAGGATGATTCTTGAAAAAATCAATTCGTTTTTGCATCAACTCTTTAATTCCAACAATTTGAACGGTTCCAATGCTGACCGTTTGATTCAAATTTTGTTGAAATAATTCATAACTATATAATTTATTTTTATCTGATTTGACATGATAATCAATGTTTTGCATTATTTTATTCGCTTTGTGCAAATATTCGTCGTTGTAAAACCAATCTTTTAAAATCGTTTTGCAATGATGCATGTAAATTTTTCGATACGTTTCTTTTTGCATCAATTGCGAAAATAAAGGTCGTTTACTATTTTCGAGATGCAGAAAAGGGCTCATCGTTTGCATGGCTTCCAAAGTCAAAGGCGCGGGATTTTGTCCATCCAAAGCAAACCCGCCAAAGGAAAGGTTCAAATCCCAAATCACAGGTGTAAAACGCCCATCTGCACCGCGATACATATAAAAATTATGTGATAAGCGTCCTAAATACGAATCCAAATTGACCAACACATTATTAAATGCCATCATCCAAAGCGTTTGATCCACATTCAAATACTTTTCAATTTTTTCGGGTTCTTGATTCAATATTTTGATGAAATCAATCCATTCTTTCCAGTTCCCATGGTCTCCAATTTCATAGAAATTTTTATAACAAGTGGAGTCTTCACCCAAATAAAGCAGCGATGATTTATCTCCTTTTTGACAATTGGCAGGTTCTTTGGCATTCCATTCAGGGTCGCATTTCACCCACCAACCTTTATCGGTATTAAAATGATTTTTAATAAAATTACCATCTAAGGATTCGATGTTGTTATAAACGCCTAATAATTGATTGTTAATAGATACTTTTGCGAAATTAGCTTCTGGAGCAGGCATGTATTTTCGGATGATCTCATAACTCAATGCTTCTCGAACGAAACTTGGGTCTCTAAACACATTGCTTAATTTCAATGTATTATACTTATTGAAAATCAATGCTTTCTTATCGGTTTCGTTGATTTTGATGTTCAAGGGCAATTTAGAAAGATTGGCATGTCGCACATTAAAATACGAACTATTGCCTTTATAACGGACTCCCACTTTGGGAAATGCTTGACCATCTATCATTAAATCGCCTATCAAACGCGTCTCTCCATTGCTTTTTTTGACCGAATCCATGAATGCATCCCAATCTTTTTGTTCAAATGATAATCGAATTTCTTTAACCGTTTGAATATCATAAAGCGATTGAGCCTTTAAACCTAAACTATTGATAATCAAGTATATAAAACAAAAGTAGCGCATCAGTTTTATTTTAAATTTTATTTGAATTAAAAAATTATTTATTAAGTTCTTTCAAATTTGCTTTGAGTGTTTGAAACATATAATTGGCAGGTTCATACGAAATGCCGACTCCATTTTCGGCAACAACGTAATATTCAATCGCTTCAAATTGTCCATTCGGCTCTATGACGGCTCCAAAAATTTTATCGCCTTGCTCGCCATCATGACTTTTTCCATCATCTTGCATCCCAACAGATTTAAAAGATTCAGATACATTCGTTCTATAATACAAACGCACTATTTTGGGGAATCTATCTACTTTTGCTTTAATGTGAAAGGCTGTAACCGTTTTATTACTAAACTTTTCTCGATTCGTGATGCGAATATCTGAAATCGCAGGCGGAATAAAATTTAATTCAGGTGTTCTTTTTAAAAATTTAATTCGTTTCGACATCAATTCTACAATACCCGGAATTTTACTTCTTTCTCCAACTGTCGCATTTAAACTTTTTTGAAAATCAGCCAATTGATATGATTTGTTTGGATCATTAACGAAATTCGTTTGAATCATGGATTGTAACGTTTGAGCGCGTTTTTCATACCAATCATTTTCAAAACAATCTGTTAAAATTTGTTTTACATGCGAAAAATAAACTTTTTTATAACTTGGAATATTTAAGAGTTTAAAAATCAATGGTTTCGCTAAATTTTCTTGATGCAAATTGGGTGGCAATTCGCTCAAACCTTGCAAATCTAAATCGCCTTTACCTTCGCCTGCATTTTTAAAAGAGCCAAATGCAAAATTCATATCGCCCGCCAACATCGAAAAACGACCTGTTTTATCCTTGTACAAATAATAATTAGAACTATACGAACCTGAATAACTATTCAAACTCGCCGTCACATTATTAAACGCCAATAACCATAAAACCCTATCTACATTCAAAACTTGTTCAAGCAATTCTGTTTTTTCGTTTAAAATCTTGGTCAATGTCATTAAATCGTCCCAACCTGACTTGCTCAACAATTCAAAATAGGGCGTATAACAGTTCGGATGCTCCGAATACCGCAACGAACCAAATAATTTTACCTCGCAACCATTCATTCCACTCCCAAATTGCCGTTCTCGCTCCTCATCTCGAATGTCTTGCGGACTCCTAAAAAAAGCCCCTTCCGAATCCCCAAAATGAGTTTGCAAAAAGGCTTCATTCACGGATTCAAGATGCACAAACAAACCTGTATTCGCCCCATTGACCAACAAATTGTTGTAACTTGCACGCGGTGCAGGCATATACTTTCGCAAAATTTCCGAAGTCAAAACCTCTCGAACCATGCTTGGGTCGCGCAACGTATTGGACAAATAAATTTGGGTATGCCCTTGATGATTTTGATTTTTATCAATATGATTGAGCTTGATTTTAAACGCATTACGCTTTGGGTTGGTCATTTTTACGGTTCCGCCGCGATAATTAACGCCGACATTTTGATACTCAACACCATCTATTTTGATGGTTGCAAGCAGCATCGCATCTCCATACAAACGCATCGAATCTAACCGTTCTGCCCAGTTCGATTGGGCAAAACGCATCTCTATCGGATGCACAAATGTATTATCATATAAATCTTTTGCGCCATTTTGCGCGGTGAGTAAATACGGCAGCTGACTCAACCAAGCCATGAAAAGGATGGGTTTTATGTATCTCATATTTGTAAATTTCATTATGTAAAAATGATATTCAATTGTAGGAATATTGTAATACATTGTAAGATTTCTTATTTTAACGCAATATTAACGTTTAAATGCAAAATCTAAGTAAGTTTTTATGTTAATTTTCCAATGGAAAAAAGGGTTTGAGAAAATATATAGATTTTCAGATGTGTTTTGCTTGTGCAATTCAAAAAAAGCGGTATCTTTGGGCGCGTTTGGCAAATTTGAAAACTAAAAGTTAAAAAATTTTAAACGTTGGTGATGATGAAAAGTTGTTTTTTTACAAAATAAGTCATTGATTATCATTATAATACAATAATTTTTTGTCATACATTAACTCTTATGCGACAATGAATTTGCACGAATATCAAGGTAAAGAATTGCTGAAAAGCTATGGCGTGAAAATCCAAGAAGGATTTGTGGCTACGACACCCGAAGAAGCATATGCAGCAGCAGTGCGTTTGCGCGATGAGCGTAAATCGGGCTGGTGTGTGGTCAAAGCTCAAATTCATGCTGGCGGACGCGGCAAGGGCGGCGGCGTGAAATTGGCAAAAAGCCCCGAATTGGCTCAAGAAGTGGCTTCCAAGATTATTGGAATGCAATTGATTACGCCTCAAACGCCACCCACTGGTAAGTTGGTGCGCAAAGTGTTGGTTGCGGAGGATGTGTATGCACCTGGCCCGTCACCGCATAAAGAGTTGTATATCAGCATTTTAACAGACCGTGCGACGCAACGGAATGTGATTATTTATTCGACAGAAGGCGGTATGGACATCGAAAAAGTGGCAGAAGAAACGCCGCATTTGGTGCATAAGGCTTTTGTGGACCCGTTAGTAGGGCTTCAATCGTATCAAATTAGTCAAATTTGTTTTAACTTGGGTTTATCGGGTTTGGCTTTTAAAGAAATGTCTCAATTTATTACGGCTTTGTACAAGGCGTTTATTGGGAGCGATGCGAGTTTGTTTGAAATCAATCCGTGTTTGAAAACGAGTCAAGATACGGTGATTGCAGTGGATGCAAAAGTGGCGATTGACGATAATGCGTTGTATCGGCATCCGGATTTGGAAGCAATGCGCGACAAAGAAGAGGAAGACCCGACCGAAGTGTTGGCGGCAGAATCGGATTTGAATTATGTAAAATTGGATGGCAATGTCGGTTGCATGGTGAATGGCGCGGGTTTGGCGATGGCTACGATGGACGTTATCAAATTGTCAGGTGGTGAGCCTGCGAATTTTTTGGACGTTGGCGGCACGGCAAATGCGGAAAGGGTTGAAAAAGCGTTCCGAATTATTTTGAGCGACCCGAATGTAAAAGCGATTTTGATTAATATTTTTGGGGGTATCGTGCGTTGCGACCGTGTGGCGCAAGGCGTAATTGACGCTTATAAAAATATGGGTACGATTCATGTGCCGATTATTGTGCGTTTACAGGGGACGAATGCCGATATTGCTAAAAAAATGATTGATGAATCGGGTTTAAAAGTGCGTTCTGCTATTTTATTGAAAGAGGCAGCGGAAGCAGTAGCGGACGTTTTAAAATAAACAGCAATTGCCGCTTTGGAAATTTTTGAAATAGGATGCTTATGATTTGAAGGATAAAAAGGAGCTTTTTAGTTAAAATTTGCGATATTCATCTGAAAATATCCTTAAAATCCTTGAAATCACCAGCATCCTATTTCAAGAATTTTCCAAAGCGGAAATTGCTGTAAAATAAAACATATATTTGCAATGTGTTGATAATCAACACAAAAGGCATGATACTGGTAAAATGAATACAACAAAATTTTGTATTGATTTTATCAATATTGTGCCTTTTGTGTTTCAAAAAGATTATCTTTAACCTTGATTTACTCCATACTCCAATTTTTTACTTAAAACCAAGATGACTCTTAAAAATATTTTAAACCATTTGCTTGAAAAAGCGATTATCGACGTGCCTCAACGAGATGCTGCGCAAACGCATATAGAAAACCGCCCCCTTTCGGTGCATTCAGAATTGCGTTTGATGCTGCTTTCGGGGATTAGCCTTTTTTGTGGTGGACTTGGTATGTTGATTTACAAACATATTGATACCATTGGACACCAAGCAATTATAGCTTTAATTGCGCTTGTCAGTCTTGTAACGGGTGCGTTTGCGTATTCTAAACGACAACCTTATACGGATGGCGCGATTCAAAATCCGAGCACTTTTGCAGATTATGCCTTGTTATTGAGTTGCATGACTTTTCTGATTTTAGAAGGTTATTTACAATATCAATATCAAATTTTTGGAACAAAATATGGGTTGGCAACCTTCATTCCAGCTCTTTTGTTTTTTTTAGCGGCTTATCGTTTTGACCATAAAGGCGTTTTGACGATGGCAATGACGGCGTTAGCAACTTGGGCAGGTTTGACGATTGCCCCGTTAGATATAACGAAAAATGATTTTTCAAACATTCATTTAGTTTGGTCAGCCATTGGTATTGGGCTATTTTTAATTGCAATTGGAGTATTTTCCGAAATAAAAAATATAAAAGCCCATTTTAGTTACTCGTATTATATGCTGGGCGGCAATCTGGCGGTAATAGCGAGTTTGGCGGCTACTTTTGCCCATAGCAAATGGTTTTGGTTGATAATGATGCCTTTATGTATGACATTCGTTTGGTATGCAAGAAAAACAGGCTCTCATTTATTCTTGCTGATGGGTGTTATTTATGGCTATATCGGGACAACTTATGTTTTGTTGAGCTCGTTGAACAATGCCAGCGGGATCATTTATTATGGTTTTGCATCTTGTTTTGCGATTGTTTTGTTTTTTACAAATTATAAAAAAATACTCAACGTACATTCTTAAACCAACCCTAAAATCATGTATAACAAACAATCTGTTTTTAACGAACAAATTCAAGCAGGCGCGTCTGATTTGCATACAGAAGGCATGTTGACGGATGAGCAATTAAAAAATACGAAACAAGCCTTCCCATCTGACTTTTATCAATCGAATCCTTTTGTCAAAATTGGGCTATTTATTTTTACGACATTTGTGATATTTTTCATTGAAGGCATTTTGGCACTCCTGTTTGGCGAATTACTTTTTAAGGGTGATGAGCGCGTTATAGGCTTCGCTCAATTGATTCTATCGTTGATACTGTTTTTATTTATCGAAAATTTGGATAATTTCAGTAATCAGAAATTATATAGGGCAGGAACGGATAACGCTTTAATTTATACAGCTTGTTTTTCTCTGAATATCAGTTTGGTACTGCTATTCCATTTTACGGATTTCTCCATTGCAAATGTGAGCCTAACGAGTTTGATTATAGGTATAGCAGCATGGCGATATGGCGATGTTTTTTTAAGTGTTTTTTTGGCAGGCTCGTTGAATGCGTTGTTATTTTTGATTTTGGCAAAATTTCCTTTTGGGAAAGCCATTTTGCCTTTCGCAACGATGCTTTATTGGGCGATTATTGGTTTGGCTTCAAGGCAGTTAAAACAAAATAATGGTTATTTTTATTGGCATGATGCCGCAGATTTATTGGAAACGGTTGCATTGGTTGGTTTTTATGCTGGGGGCAATTATTGGGTGGTGCGCGAATGTAGTGCGAACTTAGAAAATCAATATCCATCGGTTCAAATTCCGTTTGCCTTTCTTTTTTGGTTTTTTACGATAACCATACCTATCTTGTATTTATATGCTGCACATCATTTGAGAGAACGTAAGTTTTTGATAATATCGTTATTATGTATGTTGTTTTCCATTGCTACGTACAGGTGTTATTATTCTGTGATGCCATCAGAAGTTGCTTTAACGCTAAGTGGAGCGTTATTAATAGGATTATCTATTTTTTTAATTCGACAACTCAAAACGCCCAAATGGGGGTTTTCAGATGAAGCAATAGCCCATAAAAATAATTTATTAGAAACATTGGTCGTAAGCCAAATTTTAAAAACGCAACAAACCCCTGAAAACACAGGCGTAACATTCGGTGGCGGCGACACGGGTGGGGGAGGAGCGAGTAGTGAATTTTAGGATTTAAAATAATTTTATATGAAATTTGAATTAACGATATTGGGTTCTAATGCGGCTGTACCTGCGAACAATCGTTGGTTATCAGCCCAAGTTTTGAACATTCAGGAACAATTATTTTTGATAGATTGCGGGGAAGGGACTCAATTTCGCATGCAGGAGTTTCAAATTCGCAAAAATAAAATAAGAAATATTTTTATCACGCACTTACATGGAGACCATATTTTTGGTTTGGCAGGGCTGTTAACGTCTATGGCGATGGCGGGTAGAACGGAAGGACATTATTCGAGTCGATATATTGATTTAAATCCAATATTAGAGGAAGCGCGTAGTGTATTTCCTAATACGGTTTTAGGCATAGATGGACAGACGTATGGGGTTTTGTTAAAACGTTAAACGTCTTATTTTAAAAATAACCCAAGTTGCGCGGCGAAGCCGCCTACGGCGGCAAAAAGTTTTTTAAGGGGCGTGTGTGTATTGTTTTTAAAATTTTGCGAAGCAAAATTTTAAAAACAATACACACACGCCCCTTATCTCTCTCTCTTTCTGGGCAGCGAAGCCGCCTACCGCGCAACTTAGGTTATATACTTTGCCTTCCTTAATTTTTTTTGAAAAGTCGTGGTTTAAACGATTAAACATAACTTAACAATTACTTAATGCTGATTTAATGTGCAGTTAACATTCGGAACGGAACTTTGCACCATTATTTAATCAAACTCATTCAGCATGAAGCAGTTCGTTTTTACAACCATTTTTAGTTTTTTATTGATTTTAAGCGTCGTTGCGCAAAGTCAACTCGCAGGAAAAATCACTGATAAAGCAAATGGAGAAGCATTACTCGGAGCCGCAATCGTCGTTGAAAATACGACAAATGGCACTATTACAGATATGGATGGCAATTATAATCTTCCGTTAGCACCTGGAGCTTATACAATTGTTATTAGTTTTATTTCTTATGAGACTACAAAAATTCAGGTCACGATTAAGGAAAATGAAACGACTTATTTGAATCAAGTTTTAGCAGAATCCAAAAATGTGATTGCAGAAGTCGTCGTTACGGCAAAAGTGGAGCGTTCAACGGCAGTGGCGATGATGATTGAACGCCGAAAAGCATCTCAATTATCCGATGGTGTTTCGTCAGACCAAATTAGAAAAACACCTGACCGCACGACTTCCGACGTATTGAAGCGCGTGACGGGTGCTTCAATTCAAGATAATAAATTTGCGATTATTCGCGGCATGAACGACCGTTATAATGCGGGTTATTTGGATGGCGCGTTGTTGCCTTCGACGGAATCCGATAGAAAAGCCTTTGCATTTGATGTCGTTCCTGCCAATTTGATTGATAATTTGTCCATTATTAAGTCGGGTTCGCCTGATTTGGTGGGTGATTTTGGCGGCGGTATCATCAAAATCAATACTAAAGCCGTTCCAGAAGAAAAAACGCAATCATTAACGATTGGTACTCAGTACCATTCTTTGACGACTTTTAAACCGTTTACACAATTTAAAATATATTCTGGTGAAAATTTGAACTTTGTAAGTGCGCAACGGGACATTCCAACGGATGCATTGATTGGAAATAAAGATAAATTGGCTTCGCTTTCACAACAATTTAACAATGATTGGTCGAGCACGACCTCGAATGCAACGCCAAATACGCGATTGGGTTATTCATTAGGTTTGCCGATTCGCCTGCCCGATAATCAAAAATTAGGTGTTTTGTTCGCGCTCAACTACGCAAATACGCGCAAAGCTGGAACAAATAGTTTGAATACGTATGATGGTTCTGGACAAGTGGCTGCTTTACAAGATAACCATTTCCAACAAAATATTAGTAGTGGCGGCTTGTTCAATGTGAGTTATATGGCGGGAAAAACACAAGTGAATTTTCGTAACTTATTGAATATCAATACCGATAATAGCACGATTCAGCGAACAGGTACTGGTAATATTTCAGATGCGTTGACGGTTCAAAGCACGACGAATATGATTCAATACAACCGTTTATACAATAGCATTCTTTCGGCAAAACAGATTTTGGATAATGGTTTTACGGTAATAGGCGCGTTGAATTTCTCAAGCATCCGACGTAGAATGCCTGATTATAGAATTGTTAGTTATACGAAAACGCCTGATTTTGAATACTATATGTTACCTGCGGGCGATTTTTTCAAATCAAGTTCTGGCAGATTTACGTCTGATTTAACCGAAAATATTTTGGGTGGCAACGTTGAAGGAACCAAATCTTTAAATTTTGATAAGACCAAAATTGATATTAAAGCGGGTTACTTCTTACAATCTCGGAATCGGCATTTTGCGGCGCGGAGTTTTGTTTATAATGGTGTGATTGGCGAATTGACTTACGACCCTGCAAAAGATTTGGGCAGCAATAATATCGGTGCATCGAAATTATATTTGGTTGAGAAGACTTCCAAAGATTTGGATAATTACGATGGCAAATCTACGTTGCATGCAGGTTATTTGATGGCGGATCAAAAATATGGTGAAAAATGGCGGGCAGTTTACGGTTTGCGTTACGAAACAATGGATTTAAACGTGAGCAATCCGACGACCGTTCAAAATATTGCGGCAATTAATAAAGGTGTATTGTTGCCTTCTGTGAATGCGACTTACTATTTGACTGAAAAGATAAACCTTCGGGCAGCGTATTACAAATCCGTTAATCGTCCTGAATTTCGGGAATTAGCACCGTTTGCATTCTTCGTTTTCGACAAAAATGCAGAAATTCGGGGCAATAATAGTTTGCAAATCGCGGAATTGAATCATTTTGACGCTCGTGCGGAATATTTTTTAACGGGAAATCAAATTATTTCGGTTGGCGGTTTCTACAAAACGATTCAAAACCCAATTGAAATGAGTATTGATGTGACGCAACCGTTTACGACCTTCACGTTCCGCAATGAAAAATCGGCTACTATATATGGTGTCGAATTGGAAATGCGAAAAAGTTTAGATTTTATTAATCCAAACAATTGTTTTAAAAATATTGCTATTTTTTCAAATTTGTCTTTGATGAAATCGGTTTTGACTTTCGATGCGGGTACACAAGCGCAATTGAATCGCCCGTTGCAAGGTCAATCGCCTTACATTATCAATGCTGGTTTGCAATATGATAATTCCGAAAATGGTTGGTCGGGTAGCCTTGTGATGAATCGCGTGGGTCGTCGGATTGCGTATGTAGGAGTTGATGCGAAATATGGCGCAACGCGTCAAGACATTTATGAAAATCCGCGTTCAGTGATTGATTTCCAAGTCGGTAAGAATTTTAAAAAGTTTAATTTGAAATTAACGATAGGCGATTTGTTACATCAAGATTTGGTTTTTTATCAAGATTCGGATTTGAATGGCAACTATAACGTAAGTAGCGATAGATTAATGTTTAAATATAACAATGGTTTTACCGGCGCATTAAATTTTACTTACAATTTTTAAAACGCTGATTATCAACGATTTGGGACACGAATTTTCACGAATGGTGATACGGATTCGTGAAAATTCGTCAAATTCGTGTCCCATAATAAAAAGTATTCATCCAATTACATTCAATTAATTTATCAAACAATAAATTTTAAAATGAAAAATTTTTTACACCTTTTTTGTGCGTTTTCTTTCATTGCACCGATGTCGGCTCAAACAAATTGTGTTACAAAGCTTAAAACCACGAGTTATGTAGGCGCATTATCAGCAACGGCGGCGGACGATTGGACAACAGGTTGGACGAATTTTAACCCCAAAAATACCGCTTATGCGGAACCAAATGATACCACAACCTTGAATGGAATGTTAAGCAATTTGCCAATCGTGGGTGAAAAAGATATTTCAGGCACATTGACCTTAGATGCGACCAAAACCTATTTATTAAAAGGATTTGTCATCGTTCGTTCGGGCGGGAAATTGGTCATTCCTGCGGGAACGGTGATTCGGGCAATTGCGGATGCGACCGTTACGCCTAAAAACTATGCAAGTATTGTTGTGGAACGCGGTGGCAAGATTGAAATTACAGGTACGGCTACAAATCCTGTTGTCATCACTTCTGCAAAATCGGTTGCGACGCGAGATAGGGGCGATTGGGGCGGTTTGGTGATTGCGGGTAAAGCACCACACAATTTGCTGAACGGTGCGGATAACAACAATGTACAAATGGAAGGTTTCAATAATGTAACTTTTGACGCAACCTTAGCGCGTTTTGGTGGAACCGACCCCAATGATAATTCTGGAATAATTCGTTACTTACGACTTGAATTTGGTGGTTTAGCCTTTGAACCCAATAAAGAAATTAATGGTTTAACATTGGGTGCAGTAGGCGTTGGTACCGAATTGAATCATGTTCAAGTGTCTTTTTCGGGCGATGATTCTTTTGAATGGTTTGGTGGAACGGTCAATTCGACACATTTAATTTCGTGGAAAACCACTGATGACGATTTTGATACGGATAATGGTTTAATTGAATCATGTTCAAGTGTCTTTTTCGGGCGATGATTCTTTTGAATGGTTTGGTGGAACGGTCAATTCGACACATTTAATTTCGTGGAAAACCACTGATGACGATTTTGATACGGATAATGGTTTCAATGGTTTGAATCAATTTGGTATTGGCGTTCGGGATTCCAGTTATTACGATTTGACCTATAATGCTGCATCGGGCGCATCTACGTCCGAAGGTTTTGAAAGTGACAATGAAGCAACAGGTACTGCGTCAGTGAAACCTTATACGAGTGCCATTTTTTCAAATTATACGATGATTGGCGCGATTCCCGTTGGTTCGACGTATGCAAATGCCAGTTCAACGGTCAAAGCGGCTTTCAGACGGGGAGCGCGGATTCGTCGGAATTCAAGTTTGCGGATTGTGAACAGTATTTTCATGGGTTATCGCAATTTTGTAATGATTGACGGCGATAGTTCGGTGCGCAATACGAATCATCCCGCAGCATTGGCGTTATTGACTCCAAATAGTGCGGTTGACCTGCAAACCAAACAAGTTTCTTTTGCTAACAACTTGATTCTCAATACTTCTGCGGCTTACACAACCGCAGGCGATACAACCGCAAATGGATTGGCAGAAGTTGCGCGGGCGGCAGGTTGTAATGATAAATTGACTGCCATAACGAGTTGGGTGCGTCAAACAGGCGATTTGGCAAACAATATTGACCCTGTTGCGTTCACGGCTGGAACGGTTTTAGTGGAGCCCTTAGCAAGTTCTGTGACCCCGAATTTTCGTCCAGTGGCAGGTTCCCCTGCGTTAATTGGGGGCAATTTTAGGAATAATCCAATTTTATACAACCTTTGTACGGATGCGAGCGAGGTTGAAAAAGCACAATTTGCGCCGATTTATCCGAATCCAATAACGAATGGTACGTTATTTTTTGGGCGTTCTGTTGCGTCGTATGGTATTTTTGATATATCTGGGAAGTTGCTTCAATATGGTTTTGAAACGGATCATGTTATTTTATCGGATTTGGCAAAAGGCATGTACTTTGTAAAATTGGACGGTAAAATGCAAAAATTAGTCGTTCAATAAATAAGAAAGAGCATTTTGAATCTCAAAATGCTCCCCAAAAAGGTGTTTCTAAGTATAGAACATACATTTATCTTTTTCAAATGCCTCTTTGTCTTCCAAGTCAAAGAGGTTTTTCGCGTAAATAGAGAGGTATCCTAAAAACTAAAATAACCTTTCGTATAAAATCTCCTTAAATTTGCGTAAAATGGCAATAATATGTAATAAATCATTTTTATCCGTGCAAATATAGGGTTTTGATAAACAATAGGTTTTGGCTTCCATCACTACAAAAACCCATTGTTTCCCGACAACTTCAACACCATAAAGTGGTTTTCCATTATTATTTTTCACTTGTGCGATTAAAAACGCTTCAATCAGTTGTCCCATTGAATCGCCTGTTGGATTTTTATTCGGTTTGTATTCTTGAAAATGAAAATAGGGCGTATCGAAAATATCTAAAACGCCTTTTGCCAGCATAAAATCGGATTTGACGGTCAATTTTATGTTTTCGACAATGGTAGAAATGGTTTTATCAAAATAGCCAATGACTTGAGGGTCGTCAATCATCTGCCCCAAATCTAAAACTGGAGAGATAAATTTCATTTTTAACTCTTCTTCATTCCACCCTTCAATATGACTCAATGCTCGCCATAAAATTTTATCAAAAATAGCTTGCTCCACAACATCTAAATTGGGTATTTGCACATTCAACCATTCTTTCATTAATGGTATTTGATGTGTTGTAACTCGTTTCAAATGAAAAGTTGGTATTAATTCTCCTTCTCTCCATGCTTTTGTTGTAGGAACTGCTGCATTTGGATTTATTTTTTTTGCCATTTTAATTTCAATTAGAAATTAGAAAAATACTTATTTAAAACGCATGAGGACCTTCCATCAATTTACCCAAAAAATGAATCAAAATCTCTGGTTTCAAGGCAACTGTAAACGCAATCCCATATAAAGAGCCAATTAAATGGGAAAGATGGTCAATCCCGCCGCCCAAAGGATTTTGTTTGGATTGATAATACGTGTAACCCAAATACAATACACCCATTACAATAAATGGCATTGGAATCACCATGACCACTATCCAACCCCAAGGATTGATTAAAATGGAAATAAAAGTCATTGCTGATACTGCTGCCGATGCACCCAAACTTGTGTATTGATAATCATCTTTGTATTTGCGATAGGTGAGATAATCGGTTACTAATAAAGTACTTAGATATAACAATAAATAAGCTATTCTTCCAAAAATGTCTCCAAAAATACCTATATACAATTGCTCAATAGCTCCACCAAATTGCCATAAAACAAACATATTTAAAAATAAATGCATGAAATTGGAATGAATAAATCCAGAAGTAATCATGCGGTAATATTCCTTATTTCGTTTTTCAGAATACGGATGATGCAACAATTTTTCTTGAGATGCAGGGTCATTAAACGCTTGATACGAAATCAAACAAGTGACGATAACGATAATGGCAGTGAGTGACAGTGACTCCATATTTTTTTATTTTTGAATAGATTGTTATTTTAAATGCTATTTATCGATACAATACAGATAATTTATCGATAAATTATCTGTATTGTATCGATAAAATTATTCATTATGATACTTTTCATTGCGTAAAATGCTGAATGCGCGATATAATTGTTCCACAAAAAATAATCGAACCATTTGATGTGAAAAAGTCATTTTGGATAAAGCCAATTTTGCTTGAGCGCGTTCATAGACGGGCGTGGAAAATCCGAATGCGCCACCAACTTGAAAAACGACTTTTTTCGTACCATTGTTCATGAGTCGAGCAATAAATTCAGAAAACTCGACCGATGTATCATTTTTACCGTTTTCATCCAATAAAACAAGGTAATCTTCGCGTTCCAAAAGCGCGAGAATGGCTTCACCTTCTGCTTGTTTCAGCAGTTCGGGAGCTAATTTTTTTTTAATATCTGGAATGATAAAGGATTCAAAAACAATATAATGTTTTAATCTTTTCTCATAGATGGCAATACCCTCTTTCAAATACGCCTCATTCGTTTTGCCAACAGCCCGAAATTCTATTTTCATTGTTTAATTTTAACCATTGCTGGAATAAAAGGCGATGCATCGCCGCCTCCTTTAATAATTTCCCGCACGATTGTTGAACTGATATGCGAATATTGTGGTTGCGCAATCAACACAAGCGTCTCCAAACCGCCGCCCACAATGTGATTTAATTGCGAAATGGTTTTTTCGTAATCAAAATCCGCCGCATGCCGACAGCCCCGCAAAATATAATGCGCCCCTACTTTCTGACAATAATGAGCTGTTAATCCTTCATATTGGTCAATTTGCACTTTTTTGTCTTCTGCAAATACCTTTTTTAACCAATCCATGCGCTGTTCGATGGGGAAAAGGTATTTTTTTTGCGTATTGATACCAACCGCAACAATGATTTTATCAAACAAGGGCAAAGCGCGCTTGACTAAATCGACATGCCCTGTCGTAATCGGGTCGAATGAACCCGGAAATATACAAATTTTTTTTGTCATATTTAAAATTAATAATATTTATTGGGTACAATTGGAACGCGGATGACACGGATTGGGCAGATTTTCGCGGATTTTTCATTTTCATTCAAATTACTGCATATAAAATAAAAAAATCTGCGTAAATCTGCCCAATCTGTGTCATCCGTGTTCCAATTGTATTGTTTTTTAATTATTTTGTTTTCCAATACGGTGTCCCACTAAGGCAAACCACAAAATATACGCATAACAAACAAGCATAATCGCCAAAAATGCTGAACGGAAATCAAGTCCCAAACCTGCTTGTCCATAGAGCCAGCCATAAAAAGGCGGAATCAGCGCACCACCCACAATCCCCATGATGAGCAACGCAGAACCTCTATCCGTTAATTTGCCCAAACCATGAATGCCCAATGGGAAAATCGCGGGCCACATCACTGCATTTGCAAAACCCAATGCTGCTAAACAGGTAATCGTCATTTCGCCCGTTGTCAGATAAGAGGCAACTGTTAATAACATGCCCAAAAGAGTGGAAATTAACAACCACATTTCTTGTTTGACATAACGCGGTATTAAAAAAATACTCGCTACGTAACCAAGTAATAAACCAATCAAACCAAAAGAAGTAAAATATTTGCTTTGGTCGCCTGTAAAACCTAAGTTTTTACCATAAACGGTTATCAAATCGCCCGCCATGACTTCTGCACCTACATAAAAGAAAATCGCTAACGCGCCCAACCATACATGCGGATATTGCGTAAGGCTCTTTTTTTCATCACTTAACGCATTGTCATTTTCACTTACTTGTTCTGTAATGTTGGGTAATGAAGACCGATTAATCCAGACTGCCATTAACGAAAGTAGTAATGCTAAACCTGCATAAGGCAAAAAAATACGGCTCGCCAATTGGTCTAATAATTGATTTTTAGCGATGACATCTGTGGCGGCATTGATTTGAGCCTCCATTTTGTCTGCATTTTTTAATAAAATCGCCCCAAAAACAAGATTCCCTAAAATCCCCGCCAATTTATTGCAAATCCCCATAATACTGATGCGTCGCGCCGCCGATTCAATCGGACCGATAACGCTCACATATGGATTTGCCGCCGTTTGTAACAACGCAAGCCCCATGCCTTGTCCAAATAATCCCGTCAAAAACAAGGGAAAACTGCGATTTTGTGCCGCAGGAATGAATATCAAAGAGCCAATTGCCATAACCACCAAACCAATTGACATCCCTTGTTTCGTCCCAAAACGTTTTAAAATCTCAGAAGCGGGTAACGCAAGGAAAAAATACGCCGCAAAAAACGCTGTTGCGACGTAAAACGCTTGTTGGTCTGTCAGTTGGCAAGAAAGTTTTAAAAATGGAATTAAAATACCATTGAGCCATGTCACCAACCCAAACACGAAAAATAGAATCCCTATCATCGTGATTTGTTGCGTGTAATTCGATTTGGTTGCTGTCATAAGTTGAATTTTTCAGATTTCAGGAGGTCACATCCATTTGAAATCCCGTTGAATGAAAAGGATTGTTCTTAATTTTGACAAAAATCGAATTTTTTTTTTAATTCTGAAACTTTTAAACCAATTTTTAGGAAAAATCGACATTTCGCGCCCACTTTATTTTAATGTTTTACATTTGAAGGAACTTTTACAAATGATTTTATGTTGTTATGTCGCCGATTATTGTTGTCACAGTTTTTACAAAAACAGCAAAATGATTCAACAAAGTGACCGTTTTTTGAAGTAATTTGCAGCATAAATAGAGTCACTTAAACGCTGTTACGCGCTTTTAGAAATCTAAGCTGCTTTTTCAACGCTTTTAAGTTAGAAAATGCATGAATACTTGGTCAACATTACGGATAAAATGCGCCGCGCTTGACTTTTTCAAGTGTCAAAAAAACCATACTTTTTAACAAACAATTATAGCCTGTGTCAAAAAATGGAATTTTACACGCAGGATTATCACTTGAAATAACGGTTCTATGAAGCCAACCCTCTTAATCCTTGCTGCCGGTATGGGCAGTCGCTATGGCGGCTTGAAACAAGCTGATTCCATTGGTCCAAACGGCGAAGCCATCATCGAGTATTCGGTGTTTGATGCCATTCGCGCAGGTTTCGGCAAAGTCGTTTTTGTCATCCGCAAAAGCATTGAAGCGGATTTTAAAGAAAAATTTGCGGGCAAATTTGATGGAAAAATCAAAATTGAGTACGCATTTCAAGAAATTGACACCCCTATTGAAGGCATTAGTAAATTTCCTGAACGTAAAAAACCTTGGGGTACAGGTCATGCGATGTTAGTTGCGCGAGATTTGATTCATGAACCTTTTTTGGTTATCAACGCAGATGATTTTTACGGATATGATTCTTTCCGTCAGATGGCGCAATTTTTAACTAAAAAATGTAATTCCAAACATTTAGGTATGGTTGGTTATTTGTTGAAAAACACTTTATCTGAAAATGGTTCTGTGAGTCGGGGCGTTTGCGAAACGGATTCCAATCATTTATTGACATCTGTGACCGAACGGACTAAGATTATTCGGGAATCTAATGGGCAGATTTATTATTACGATGAGCATCATGGAAAGCACGCTTTGGCGGATGATACGATTGTTTCCATGAATTATTGGGGATTTTCACCTAAAATCTTTGAAGTTGCTCGCAAAATGTTCGTTCAATTCATTGCGGAGCAAGGTCACAATCCATCCGCAGAATTTTATATTCCACGCATTGCCAATGAAATGATTCAAACAGGCAAAGCGGATTTGACCGTGATGACGAGCCGCGACCAATGGTATGGCATCACGTATCAAGAAGATAAACAAGTTGTTCAACAAGCTTTTTGGGCGTTGACGACGATTGGCGTATATCCTAATCAACTTACACAAGGCGAAAAGGTAGAAAGTAACCGCTAATGAGCATTTGATTTTTTTTGCAAAGTGGCTGTCTCTGAATAGGGGCAGCCACTTGCATTTTATACAGACATGAAGCGTACCGTTTCGTACCGTTTCGTACCGTTTGGAGGGTTTTAAAACCCTCCAAACGGTTGGATACGAAGTTGGATACGAAGTTGGATACGAAGTTGGATACGAAGTTGGATACGAAGTTGGATACGTTGTGTTTATGGATAAAAAATACTCAAAATGCCCTTATCCTGTAAGAATCCCTACCATTTAGATAAATTTTATTACTTTTGAGTTGTTACGAAGTTGGATACGAAGTTGGATACGAAGTTGGATACGTTGTGTTTATGGATAAAAAATACTCAAAATGCCCTTATCCTGTAAGAATCCCTACCATTTAGATAAATTTTATTACTTTTGAGTTGTTTTTTAAAACTCAACATCATGGAACAATTTACTGGACTTTTGGGCATTGCCCTTATCTTAGGTGTCGCGTACCTACTTTCTAATAATCGCCGTGCTATCAACTATCGGACGGTTGGTGTAGGATTATTGTTACAACTCATTTTTGCTATTTTCATTCTTAAAACAAGGGTTGGAAGTAGTATTTTTGATTGGATTGGCAGAGCTGTCAATAAAGTGATTGATTTTTCACAAGTTGGGGGTGATTTTGTATTTGGTCCCTTAGTGAATGTGCCTGCGGTAGGCAAAGCCTTTGGTGCGGGTGGTTTTATCTTTTTCTTTAAAATCATTCCGACGATTTTATTTGTTGCCGTTTTAGTGAATATTGGCTATTATCTTGGGATTATTCAATTTATAGTGCAGCAACTCGCTCGCGGTATGAATTTTTTAATGAAAGCCTCTGGCTCAGAAGTATTATCCAACATTTCAAGTGCGTTTGTCGGGCAGGTCGAAGCTCAAATTATGATAAAGCCTTATTTGAAAGGCATGACGCAAAGCGAATTAATGGCATCTATGGCAGGCAGTTTTGCCTGTATCTCGGGCGGCGTGATGGCGGCATATATCTCTTTTGGCGTTCCTGCCAAATATTTATTGGCAGCAAGCATCATGGCAGCCCCGGGCGCGTTAGCGATTTCAAAAATCATGTTTCCAGAAACGGAAGTATCGGAAACGGGCGGCGAAGTGAAATTAAAAGTTGCCAAAATGCACTCCAATTTGATAGATGCGATTTCAGCAGGTTGCTCAGATGGATTGAAAATTGGGCTGAATGTAGCAGCGATGCTGATTGGCTTTTTGGCATTAATCGCTTTTTTCAATTATGGATTGGGTAAAATTGGCGGTGTGATAGGTTTCCCTCACCTGAGTTTAGACTTGGTTTTGGGGTATCTTTTTGCAGGTTTTGCATGGTGTATGGGCGTTCCAAGCGACGAAATCGTGACCGCAGGAGCTTTGATGGGAACGAAATTAGCTGCAAATGAATTTGTTGCATATAGTCAATTATCACCATATGTAAAAGCGGAAGCAGGACAGGCGTTAATGATGGTTGCAGGACATCCCATGTCGCAAAAAACCATTGCGATTGTGAGTTTTGCGCTTTGTGGTTTCGCAAATTTGGGTTCTATGGGTATTCAAATTGGTGGGATTAGTGCTTTAGAGCCAAGTCGGAGAACGGATTTAACCAAATTGGCATTTAAAGCGTTGATTGCAGGCACTTTGGCTTCATATATGTCTGCAACGATTGCAGGTATTTTGATGTAAATATTTGAAAATCAGCAACTGAACGTGCGTCAAGTTTCAAACTTGACGCACGTTACGCATTTATACTTTGCGGCGAGTGATTTTGGATACAATTGGAACGCGGATGACGCAGATTTTGCAGATTTACACGGATTTTTTTAGAGTATATGCTCTAAATTTCTGTAAAAATCAAAAAAATCCGTGTAAATCTGCAAAATCCGTGTCATCCGTGTTCCAATTGTATAGCTTATCAAATGTTTTTCTCTTTACTTAGCATCCGTCACATCATTGACCAATGCAATTTTATCGCCTTCTCTACTTATCGCTAATCTTTTAATATTTTGAATCCCATACGGACGTAAATCTGCAATTTCGCGCCATTCTTGTTGTGTACTACCAGGTTTATACGCGTATAATTTGCCACTCTGTCCCATAATCAACGTTCCATCACCAAGACAAATAAAATCTTCACTATTCGGCGGCGTTTGCGCAATGCGTTCAGAACCAAATGAATGTACATCCATTTGTTTTACATACCACTCTTTATCCGTCGCTTTATGGATGAAACCTAATTTTTCATTCGGTAATTTGACCAAAGAGCGACCAATCCCTGTGGATAAATCAGTGGATGCTTCTGTGTCTGTATTAACAATTTTTAAATAATTCGATTCTCCCTTTAAAATGAAAAGTGCCAAATTTTTATTATCTAACCAACAGTGATAGCCCACATCTTTGGTCGTACGAAATACGGGTACGCCTTTGCTTGACCTATCTAATGGATATTTCCACACGCGTTGCACATTGTCTTTATCGACCCGAACACAAGATACAAAATTGCGGTCAGGCGTAATCGTAGGAGAATATTCGGATTCTCCTGTTGCGGTAATTTGCGTTTTGACATTATCCAACAGCGATAAGGCGTAAATATCCGTTTTGCCTTTTTCACCAGGGAAGCCAACAGTTAAATAAATTTCGTTATTCGTAACAAAATGAGGTTGATTGTTATAGCCATATTTGTTGAAACCCGTTAGGAAACGCGGGTTGTAAAAGGTGAAATTATCACCTGCTTTCTGCATGGAAAAAAGATACACATTGGTATTCGGCAATTGCGCCAGACCAATTGTTAAGGCTTGAACGAATAGGGCAGTAGTCAATAGGGTTTTCATGGTACGTTTGTACAATTAATTGATTATGAATAAATTATGATTTTAAAGAAGTAAAGTCAGCAATTTCCGCTTTTACAATTGGAACGCGGATGACGCGGATTGGGCGGATTTTCACGGATTTTTTTTTAGTTTTATACAAAATTTTATTTCAAAATAAAATTTCAATTTAATTGAAAAAAATCCGTGAAAATTCGCCCAATCCGCGTCATCCGTGTTCCAATTGTATCGACTTTTTCAAAGCGGAAATTGCTGCAAAATAAACTATCAAAATATAAATCGTTGATAATCAACTGATTCGTATCGAATTAAGGTCGGCGAGGTTGCAACCTCGCCGACCTTTTGGATAGGTTATTTCAATTGAACGACTTACTTACTACGCTTGTTTTTTCATCAAATAGTAAAATGGAATCCCTAACAAAACGATTAATAAACCCATGCCTGCATTCATTGTTTTGGAATATAACAAAATTAATGAAATGGCAGAAGCAAAAAAGATATATAAAATCGGGATGAATGGATAACCAAGTACTCTATACGGGCGTTCTGCATCGGGTTCTGTTTTTCTCAAAATAAAAATGCCGACAATGGTGATGATATAGAAAATCAACGCTGTAAATATTAAATAATCTAATAATGCGCCATAACTTCCAGATAAACACAAGATGGATGACCAAAAACATTGTAACCAAAGGGCTTTTCCCGGTACACCTGCGTCATTCAATTCGCCTGCTTGTTTGAAAAACAAACCATCTTTTGCCATCGCGTAATACACCCGCGCACCCGCTAAAACCAAACCACTGATGCAACCAAACGTTGAAATGATGATTAAAATTGCCATAATTTTCACCGAAGTATCGCCAAAAATCATCGCTGCTGCCCCTGTTGCAACACGGTCGTTTGCTGCAAACATAATGCCTTGTGATAATGCGTCGGTGCCTGTCGGTGAACCTTTCAACGGAATTAAGGACAAATACGATATATTAGTCATAATGTACAGTATCGTCACAATCGTCGTACCCAGTAAAAGGCTGCGCGGAATATTGCGCTTCGGGTCTTTGATTTCACCTGCAATAAACGTAACATTATTCCAAGCATCGGATGAAAATAAAGGGCCAATAATCGTCGTACCGAGCGCAATAATCAAACCAAAAGTCCCTAATGGCTTCATCAATCCTGTAAATTTGCCACCTTCTTGAACGGCTTCCATTGGTTTCCAAAAATCTTGCATATTTTGTTTTAAAATGCCTGATTGTAAACCGACAAATAAACCAATCAAAATTAACAAAAATAATGCTAATAATTTGGCAGAAGTGAATACTAATTGGATCCATTTCCCATTTTGAATGCCTCGACTATTGATGAAGGTCAATAAGATGACACATAAAATCGCTACGATTTGGGCTGCTGATATTTTCAAGGCACCCAGTGTGAAAATAATATTAGCTGGACTGCAACTTGGGAAAAACACCGCTAAATATTTGGCAAAAGCGACGGCAACCGCAGCAATCAACCCTGTTTGAGTAACGGTGAACACAGACCACCCGTATAAAAAGGCTGTAAAATCGCCCCAAGCGCGTTGAATATAAACAAATTGACCGCCCGCTTTGGGCATCATACCCGCCAATTCGCCATAACTCAGCGCGGCAAAAGCGGTAATCACCCCCGTCAAAACCCATAAAAAAAGCAGCCAACCTGCCGAACCAACACTACGGCTTATATCCGCGCTCACAATGAAAATACCCGAACCAATCATCGAACCCGCTACAATCATTGTAGCATCGATGAGTCCGAGTGACCGTTTAAAATCTGGTGTTTGAGACATTTTGTTAAACTTGGTTAAATCGTTATTAATTGGCTCCATAAAAGCCCGAATGCTTCCACAAAAGAACATAAAAAAATACTTTTACACGCGTATTGTGGTTCAAAAATAGCATTTTTTTTTTGTTAGGGCTACAATTTTGCAAGATACTTTTATATTTGTGCGATTTTTGGTATCCAAAATCATTGGAAAATTTTTTCTTAACGAAACAATTAAAACAAAATGTCTATTCAAGATTATACAGAAAAAGCCAAAGAAGAAGTGAGTTCTTGGCATTTGTTGCGCAAATTCATCATTTTGGCAAGTATTGCTGCCTTTTGCTTCCTGATTTGGGGGCTTTTTTTGATGTATTACAATTACAGCAGTGGCAGTCGGGCTGGGATTGTCCGCAAATTGAGTCATAAAGGCTACGTTTTCAAGACTTGGGAAGGCGAGTTAGATATGACGAATTATGCAACAATGGGCGCGAATAATATTTGGTATTTCTCCGTTTGTGAAGATGAAGCGGAAGTGATTAAACAATTGCAAGACGCAGAGGCAAATCATAAACGCGTTTCGTTGTATTACAAAGAGAAATTGAGACAATTCGCTTGGCGCGGCGAAACGAAGTATTTTATTGATAAAGTGATTGTTGCACCTGCGGGCAATTAATATAATAAATACCGTTTGGAGGGTTTCAATATATTACTGGATTAAAAAAAAAATGAATTATAAAAGGTTATTTTAAAAAAGGTTACGTATTGTAGTTAAATTTAAAATGACCTTTTAAAAGGCTCACAAACACCTCAAAAAAAGTTTTTAGGT
>JAAFJT010000041.1 GCA_013298955.1 Chitinophagales bacterium | reverse complement strand
AAAATAAAAATTACCTACCTTTGCGCCCCGAAAAGAGTCTTTAACACCAATTAATACAGACAAATGCCCAAAGATAGCTCTATCCGCAGCGTCCTCATCATCGGAAGCGGTCCGATAATCATTGGTCAAGCGTGTGAATTTGATTATTCAGGCACGCAAGCGTCTCGTTCTCTTCGGGAAGAAGGGATTGAAGTGACGTTGATTAATTCTAATCCTGCCACTATTATGACGGATCCTGTGACAGCAGATAGGATTTTTCTCCTGCCGTTAACCGTCGAAAGTATTATTCAAATCCTTGAAAAGCACCAAATTGATGCCGTATTGCCCACAATGGGCGGACAAACAGCCTTGAATCTTGCATTGGAGGCAGACAAACAAGGCGTTTGGGACCGATTCGGGGTAAGAATGATTGGCGTAGATGTTGCCGCCATTGAACTCGCTGAAAATCGGGAACAATTCCGTCAATTGATGTTGGATATTGGCATGGCGGTCGCGCCTTCACAGATTGCTAATTCCTTTTTGGAAGGTTATGAAGCCGCGCAAGCCATCGGTTTTCCCTTAGTGATTCGCCCGTCGTTTACGTTAGGTGGAACGGGTGGTAGCTTTGTTTTCAAAGAAAGTGAATTTGCGGAAGCGATTAAACGCGGTTTAGATGCTTCGCCGACCCATGAAGTGTTGGTTGAAAAAGCTGTTTTAGGTTGGAAAGAGTACGAATTGGAATTGCTTCGAGATAAAAACGATAATGTTGTCATTATTTGTACGGTTGAAAATCTCGATCCAATGGGCATTCACACAGGCGATAGCATCACGGTCGCGCCTGCGATGACGCTTTCGGACACGGCTTATCAACAAATGCGGAATGATGCGATTCGGATGATGCGTTCTTTAGGCAATTTTGCGGGTGGATGTAATGTGCAGTTTGCGCAAAACCCAGAGACCGAACAATTGATTGCGGTTGAAATTAACCCGCGTGTTTCGCGCTCATCTGCTTTGGCGAGTAAGGCAACAGGCTATCCGATTGCGAAAATTGCGGCAAAATTAGCCATTGGTTATCATTTAGATGAGTTGAAAAACCAAATTACAGGGACGACTTCTGCTTATTTTGAACCCAGTTTGGATTATGTGATTGTGAAAATGCCGCGTTGGAATTTTGATAAATTTCAGGGGGCAGATGAACGATTGGGTTTGCAAATGAAATCGGTTGGAGAAGTGATGGCGATTGGGCGCAATTTTTTAGAGGCTTTGCAGAAGGCTTGCCAATCGCAAGAAAATGGTCGAGCAGGACTTGGCGCGGATAAAAAAGAGTGGATTAACACCCAAGATATTCTCAGAAGGTTGGAACATGCGTCGGATGACCGCATTTATCGCCTTAAAGACGCATTGCGTTTGGGGATTCCAGAAAAAACCATTCAAAAATTGACTCGAATTGACCCTTGGTACATTCGTCAAATCAAGCGGTTGGTCAAATATGAGGAGCAATTGCAACGCTACAATGTGGCAGAAGACCTTCCAGAGCCTTTTTTTAGAGAATTGAAACAAGTCGGTTATTCGGATGCGCAGATTGCTTGGACGTTGCGGATTAAAGAATCCGAAGTGACGCGCCGCCGTTATGCCCTCAACATTCGGCGCACGTACAAATTAGTGGATACTTGTGCGGCGGAATTTCCAGCTTTGACACCTTATTATTACTCTACTTTTGATGGTGAAAACGAGTCGGTTCCTTCTTCCAAGAAAAAAATCATCGTTTTAGGTTCGGGACCGAATCGGATAGGGCAGGGGATTGAATTTGATTATTGTTGCGTGCATGGTTTGTTAGCCATCAAAGAAGCGGGTTATGAAGCGATTATGGTCAATTGTAATCCAGAAACGGTTTCAACCGATTTTGATGTCGCAGATAAACTCTATTTTGAGCCTGTGTATTGGGAACATTTGAAGGAAATCATTGATTTGGAAAAACCCGAAGGCGTGATTGTCCAATTAGGGGGTCAAACGGCTTTGAAATTGGCTGAAAAACTCTATAAACATGGGATTCGCATCATTGGTTCTGACTTTAAAGCGATGGATTTGGCGGAAGATAGGGGCGCGTTTTCAGATTTGTTGAAAGCATTGAGCATTCCTTATCCGCGTTATGGCGTTGCGGATGATGTGGATGAGGCGTTGCGGATAGCGGCGGAAGTCACTTATCCCGTTTTGGTGCGCCCGTCTTATGTGTTAGGCGGACAACGGATGCGAATTGTGATAAACGATGCTGAATTGGAACGCTCCGTTTTGAGTATTTTCAAACATTTGCCTGACCATAAAGTCTTGATTGACCAATTTTTAGAACGTGCCAAAGAAGCCGAAATCGATGCAATTTGCGATGGCGAAGACGTTTTAATCATGGGCATCATGGAGCATATCGAACCTGCGGGCATTCACTCGGGCGATAGTAATGCTTTATTACCAACGTATAGTTTATCGAAAGCGGTCGTTGATATGATGGTCAAATACACGCAACAATTGGCTTATGCGTTGAATATCAAAGGATTAATCAATATCCAATTTGCGATTAAAAATGAAAAAGTCTATGTGATAGAGGCAAATCCAAGGGCTTCCCGCACGACTCCGTTTATTGCCAAAGCGTATCAAGTACCGTTTTTGAAGATGGCTACCCAAGTGATGTTGGGAACGCACAAGATAAAAGATTTTAAATTTGAACCTAAATTGGAAGGTTACGCGATAAAAGTACCCGTTTTTTCTTTTGAAAAATTTGCAGGAACGGATAAAAAATTGGGACCCGAAATGAAATCAACGGGTGAAGCGATTCATTTTATCAAAGATTTGAAAGACCCGTATTTTAGGGAATTGGAGCGCAATCGGTCGATGTTTTTATATCAATAATAATTTTATTGTATGAATCGATGTACGAATTGAGCGAATTTTGCAGATTAATATAAATATTTTTAATATTTATATTCAAAAAATCTATATTAATCTGCAAAAATTCGTTCAATCAGTACGTTCATTTGTACAACCTTTGTAAATCTACTCAATTCGTGCTTCAATGGCATCATAAGGATATTAAATACGTTTCAACCTCATGTGCTTGAATAAATTCTTGTTCCAATCGATTTTTATCAGGTGAAGTATTCTCTAACAAATATTTGTACATTTTTAATTCATTCATAGTCAAATACTTAGGATATTCTAAGCGTTTCAGTTAAAATATTTAGAATAAAAACTTAAAGTTTTATTTTTTTCAAATTATCCAATTCGCGTTTATTATCGCGTTCTTTGAGCGTATTGCGCTTGTCGTACTCTTTTTTACCTTGCCCAAGGGCGATTTCCAATTTAGCCAATCCCCTGTCATTGAAAAAAATGCGAATAGGCACAATGGCAAAGCCTTTTTCACTCATTTTGCGTTCCAAAACTTTTAATTCACTCCGTTTCAATAAAAGTTTCCGCAAACGGCGGGTTTCATGATTGTTGTACGTCCCATCTTTGTACTCCGAAATGAACATACTTTTGACATACAATTCATCATCTTTGAAAAAACAAAACGAATCCGTCAAATTCGCCTGCCCTTCTCGAATCGCTTTGACCTCCGTTCCATGCAAAACGATACCCGCTTCATAGCGTTTGACAAAATAATATTCGTGTTCAGCACGTCGATTGACAATTTGTATTTTGCGCGGTTTCTTTTCTTTAGCCATAATTGATATTTTTTGCTGTACAATGGGAACGCGGATAACGCGGATTCGACTGATTTTAGCGGATTTTCTTATTTTTATAAAACCAGAAATCCGCGAAAATCAGCCCAGTCTGCGTTATCCGTGTTCCAATTGTACCGTTTTACAACCATTTTTTGATTTTGAAATAAATTAGCAACATCACGGCAATCGCTGCCATGATAAGCCACATCCCCCAATACGCATATTTCCAATGTAATTCGGGCAAATGGTCGAAATTCGTTCCGTAAACGCCCACAATGAACGTCAATGGAATGAATATCGTGGAAACAATGGTCAAGGTTTTCATGACATGATTCGCCTTCTGCCCCAATTCCGAATGATACAAATCAAATAAAGAGGATAATGTATCTCGTTGATTTTCAATAATATCTGTAATTTGCAAGATGTGGTCATGCAAATCTCGAGCAAATATAACAGTGGCAGGGCGAATAAAAGTACTATCGGTCAATATAAATTTATTCACCGCTTCTCGCATCGGCGCAACCGTGCGGCGAATCTCCGTTAATTGCCGTTTGAGGTGATATACTTTTCGTTTATCAGCGCGTTCAGGGTCTGTCAAAACAGCTTGTTCAAAATCATCAATCGCATCATCAATTTTGTCTAAAACCAAATAATATTGATCCACAATATGATCCAACAGCGAATATGCCAAATAATCCGCGCCCCGTTGTCGGAGTCGCCCTTTTTGGCGGTGCAGACGGTCTCGAATCGCAGGAAATAGGTCATTGGAATCTTCTTGAAACGAAATAACGAAATCAGTACCCAGAAAAATCCCAATTTGTTCGGTTTTGACTTCCAAAGTGGCATCATCGAAACTCAACGCGCGGGTGGTGGTGAAAATGCCAGAATCGTATTCTTCCCATTTCGGGCGTTGATGCACATCCAAAATATCTTCCAATGCCAAAGGGTGAATTTTAAATTGTTGCCCCAACTTTTCCACCGCTTGAACATCATTTAAACCCCGAACATCATACCAACTAATCCCGCGTGACGGCATCGAATGGGTTAAAGCAGTAGGGTTATCCGCATTTTGTTCTGTAATTTTATCTGCATTATATCGAATCGCGGTAATATCAGCACTACCGACCAAATATTCTCCTGTATAGACGGGTGTACCGGGTGGCAAACCTGTTTTTCTTTTTTTTTTCTTTTTTTTACCAATCACAATGGATATTTTAGGGTATTTTAACTTTTTGAATGAGGAACGAATGAATGGAATTCATTCGTTCCTCATTTAAATTCAAGCAAGAAACGACTTTTTGCCCCCTTTTTCATCAAAACCGGGTCGAATAAACGAATAGGCATGTGGAAATTGAGCCAATAAGTCGCGCCTTAAACGACGCAATAATACAAAAATATCTAATAACTCATCTGTTTTTTCCAAAAAGAATCGGCGGGTAATTTCCCAAGCCTTCAAACTTTGGTCAATTGCCAATAAAGCACTTTTGGCACTTCCATTCGCATCATTTTGAATGCGGTCAATGTCATCAAACTCATTCCAAGTCAACCCCGAAATCGCCCGATGCACTTTCGCGCCAATGAAAAAATAATACCATTGAATTTCTTCCAAAGCATCTTTCAAATTCAATAAACCGGGCATATCAATCGGCAAATCCATTTGGAGTTGCGTATTTAACTCATGTTCCCGCGCCTCGAAATAGGTTTGATTTTCATTAAACCAAGTTTCGACCATCGTACCATAATGCCGCGCTATCGCCTCAATGCTGTGAATCGCTTTGATTTTGGCGGGTTCTAACACAGGTTCGGGGTCTTTATCGGGGGCAGCGTCTAAATCAATACCGCGTTCTTCCGCAAACTCGCGCAACAAATCAAGGGCTTCTTTCAGGTCTTCCGCCACTTTTTGGATGATTTCGGCTTCATTCCAAGCTTCTTTTGATTTGTCAGAGGGCGGTCTAAAAATGGCACAACGCGTTGTTAAAGGACATCTTTCGCACCATCGGTCGCAATAATTATGGATGCCTTCTATGAATTTTTTCTTTCTCACCGTATTTTTAAGCGTTGGTTTTAGATTTCATTTTGGTAAAAATTGTTTTTTAAGCAGTATAACGTTTGGAGGGTTTCAAACCCTCCAAACGTTGTTATCGATTATTTAACCTGAACCACTTACGAGCGAATTGGAACGGATTCCAATTTACGTTTAAATCGGTTCTTCGACGTAATACATATCAATTACGCCTTTATTTTTTGCAGGAATCTTGCCTCGATGCACCGTTTTAAAATCATATTTGATTAATTCATAAGTCGCTTCTGATACATTTAACTTGCCCGCTTCACATTTATCCTGCAACCGCGACGCAATATTGACCGTATCGCCCCAAATGTCATAAGCAAATTTATGGACACCGACCACACCTGCCACCACGGGACCCGTGTGAATGCCAATTTTAGCTTCAAAAAACGGTTCATTTTTCCGCATTTTTTCCAATTTGACTTCGTTCAAATACTGTTGAATCTCCAAAGCCGCTTTGATGATAGGAATCGGCGTAGCAATTTTATCAGACAAGCCAGAGGCACACATATATGCGTCACCAATGGTTTTAATTTTTTCGAGTTTATACTGCGCGACAATAAAGTCAAACGCTTTGAAATACGTATCCAACTCGAAAACCAACTGTTCGGGGGTAAGTTGCTCGGAGATTTTGGTAAAATTGTTGAAATCGGTAAACATCACAGACGCATTTTCATGTCGTTTAGGTTGAGCTTTGCCTGTATTTTTAAGTTCCATCGCAATCGGCGCGGGTAAAATGTTGAGCAACAACTCTTCTGAACGCTGTTTTTCGTCTTCAATGAGTTTATTTTTTTCTTGCAGTGCCTTTTTTTGCTTTTGATTATCCAGATAGCGTTTGAAAATCAGGGCAACCAGCACGAGCGCGAAACCTAAAATTAACAACAAAATGTTTCTAAAATGAGTCGCTTGTTCAATTTCTACTTCATGTTCACGCTCCACTTGTTCGCGGGCGAGTTCATTCATGGCATTATCATCTTCCAATGCTTTGACCAATTTCATTTTTTGTGCCGCCACTTTTTCGGCTTTATCCTTGAGTTGGGTCACATTTTGCAATTGAGCATCTTTGGCAGAAGCGGTTTGCTTCACTTCTTTGTTTTCTTGTACTAAATCTTTCTCTTTTTGTTTCAATTGACCGAGCGCGTTGTTCAAATCCGACTGTTGTTTTTGCATTTCGGCGATTTCGGTTGCCAATTTCGTGCGGTCGGATTCCAAAGCCTCTTTTTCTTTTTTAAATTCGGAACGCAAACGGGTCATTTCTGCAACACTTGTAGGCGCGGGACGGACTGGAACAGGCAAGCCCGTACCTGTTTTAGTGCCTGAAGTGGCACCGCCTGTTGTAGGCGTTGCGCCCGCAGTTGCTGCCCCACCCGCATTCGGTTGAGCCACATTGCGAATATCTTTGGCTTGTTGCGCGTAAGCAGCCGCTTCGCCATTGTTGCCTGTGCGTTTAGCCAATGCCGATAATTTATCTAAAATTTTGCTGGATAAATCCGCATCTCCTTGTTCATTCGACGCTTTCAACGCTTCTTTATACCGCAAACGCGCTCCATTATGGTCGCCGCGCCGTGCAAAACCATCGGCATTCAGCGAAGTTGCCCGCGCTTGCATGGCTTTATTACTCAATTCTTCAGCTAAAAGCGATGCCGCATGCGCGACTTCGGACGCTTTTGCAGGAACGCCAGTGGACATATATTTTTCAGCGCACTTATATAAAAGATTCAATTTCTGAACTTTATCTTGCGTTGCGTTGGCTTGTTGCTCTAACGCTGCGGCGGTTTGCGCGAAGGTTGCCATCGGTAATAGCAACAGGACGATAATTTGTATAATTTTAATCATTCGAATAATATGCGTTCTTTCTGCAAATTTACGCAAATCTAAGAGTGGTACGCTAATTCTAACCATTTTTTTTAAAACGATTGTGTAAAAAGGCATTTTTCCAACTTGCGAATCGCTTGAAAAGGCATTGAGTAATGTATCGGTGAATAAGGTGAACATAGTGCTTAACGCAATAAGGTGTTTTATGTAATTTAAATTTTCAAATTGGGTTTAAATTCGATGTTGGAAATAGCAAAAGTCGTACCGAGCGAATCTGTTGATTCAAAAAAAAATCGCCTGTTTTTTGGAATCGTATTTGAAAAAGCATACTTTTGTTGTTAAAATGAGTTAAATTAATGGAAAAACAAATTACGCGCATTCGAGAAAAGTTGGCACAACTTAAAAAATTAGATACAGATTGCGCTGTTTTTGGTGCAGAACAGCATCAATATAAGTTAAATCCTGTTTTGAAGCCCCAGAAAGTGGTAACATTTGAAACCAAACATGGTGCAAAATTGCCATTAGAATATATCGCATTTCTGACGCAACTGGGTAATGGCGGCGCGGGACCCTTTTATGGTTTGGAAAAACTCGAAAAAAGTTTATTTCAAGATTTGGATTCGCCTGATAAAGCATTTATCAACAATCTTGCATTGCCTTTCCCACATTCATCGGCTTGGAATCCAATTGATGCATTGGAAATTATCAATGAAAAATTGGAAAAAGCAGCAGCCGATGAGGATGAAGATGCTGAAATGGAGCTTTGGGACGAAAAGACTGATTTGCTTTATCCCAATGAAAATCAAAACGGTTTTTTAAATATTTGTAATTTTGGTTGTGGTATAAACCTTTGTTTAGTGGTCAATGGCGCAGAAAAAGGCAATATTTGGACAGACAACCGTGCTTATGATGCTGGATTTTACCCAACGAATGAGGACGAATTTGGCAATAATACGCGTATTCCGTTTTTGGATTGGTACGAAAACTGGCTGGATACCTCTATTGATACGATTCAAAACCCAAAAGAAGAAACAGCTTAGTAGTCGCAACGAAATAAGCTATTATAATGTAAATAATTGATAATCAATATATTAACGTCGGCGAGGTTGTAACCTCGCCGACGTTGGCGCGCTTTTTTTGATAGTTTATTACGGCGCGACTACTTACCATTCCATTTAGAATGTGTATAAATAAATTATTTGCATTGGGAATGAATGCAACCTTTTGCCTTTTTTGCATCTTCTTTCTTAAAAAGAAGCCATCATGTTTGCAAAAAAAACAGACTTTTGGGCGAAAGCCTATCAACAAAATGCGCCAAAATTATTGGCTTTGTGCCGCCTTTTTATCCTTCAAATCAGAAGCATCCTATTTCTAACCTTTTCCAAAGCGGAAACGGTTGATTTCCCCACTACAATGCTTTTTTTTGATTTTTTTTGAAAAATCAATCTACTTTAAAAATCTTCCCTATATTCGCATTTTTTAGAATCATCTAATACAATACGAGTGATAGATATTGGCATTAACCTCATCAACAAAAGATTTCCTGATATTCCCGAAGTCATCGAAAGGGCAAAGTTTGTGGACGTAAAGCAGATGATTTTGACAGGTACAAGCCTCGTTGCAACGCAAAAATCGTTGCAATGGGCTCAAAAATATCCCAAAACGTTCTACGCAACCGCAGGAGTCCACCCGCATCATGCCAAAGATTGGGATGATGTCGTCGAATCCCAAATCGAAAAAATAGCGGCATCACCTGAAATTGTTGCGATTGGCGAATGTGGTTTGGATTTTGACCGCGATTTTTCGCCGCGCCCTGTGCAAGAATCTTGTTTTCGGGCGCAATTGGCATTAGCAATTGCTTGTCAAAAGCCCCTTTTTTTGCATGAACGGGCTGCTTTTGACCGTTTTGTGGGCATTATGACGGAATATCAAGGCAAATTGCCGAAATCAGTGGTACATTGTTTCACGGGTTCGGTTTCGGAAGCGAAAACCTATTTGGATATGGGTTTTTACATCGGTTTGACGGGCGCGGTGACGGATGAACGTCGATTTGGACATTTGAAAGACGTGATAAAAATGATTCCGACCGATAGATTGATGGTTGAAACGGATGCGCCTTTCATGTTGCCGAAAAATATCCGCAATCCGCCCGCCGATAAACGGAATGAACCTTGCTATCTGCCTTATATCGTGCGTTACATTGCTACGCATAGTCAGAAATCCGAAAAAACCATCATGGAAAATACGACGAAAGTGACAAAAGCCTTTTTTGATATTTGAGAATCCAAAATTGCGTGTTACTTTTGCGTCGCGTAGGGCAATTGCAACACAGATGACGCGGATTTGGCGAATTTTCACGGATTTTTTCTTAAAATCCGTGAAAATTCGCCAAATCTGTGTCATCTGTGTTCCAATTGTCCCATAAAACGCATAAAACATTGATTATCAAACTGGTACGATGTGCAATTGTACCGCATAACCAAATACGCAATGAGCGAAATCGTAGATGTACGGGCGAGACAAGTATTGGACTCTCGCGGCAATCCGACTGTGGAAGTCGAAGTTTACACGGAAGATGGCGCAATGGGACGCGCTATCGTGCCATCGGGCGCGAGTACAGGCTCCCATGAAGCCGTTGAATTGAGGGATAATGATAAGAAAAAATATCTTGGCAAAGGGGTTCTGAAAGCGATTCAGAACGTGCATGATATTTTAATGCCCGAATTGGTCGGCTTGGATGCGACCGAACAACGGCAAATTGACGCATTGATGCGCGAATTGGATGGGACGAAAAATAAAGGTAAAATTGGGGCGAATGCGATTTTGGGTGTTTCTTTGGCGGTTGCGAAAGCGGCAGCAGAATCATTGGGGCAACCGTTATATCGTTATGTTGGCGGTGTGAACGCGTGTACCTTGCCTGTGCCGATGATGAATATCATCAACGGCGGTTCTCATGCAGACAATAGTATTGATTTTCAAGAGTTTATGATTGTGCCTTTGGGCGCGGACTCGTTTAGTGAAGGGTTGCGGATGGGCGTAGAAGTGTTCCATCATTTGAAAACCGTTTTGAAAAAGAAAGGTTATTCAACCAATGTAGGGGATGAAGGCGGTTTTGCGCCGAATATCAAAAGCAATGAAGAAGCATTGGAAACCATTTTGATAGCGATTCAAGCAGCAGGTTATAAAGTTGGGGAGCAGATTTATATTGCGTTAGATGCCGCCGCTTCCGAATTTTATGATGAAAAAGAAAAGGTTTATCATTTTAAAAAATCTGATGGACGTAAACTATCGGGTGAAAAGATGGTTGATTTTTGGGCGGATTGGTGCAGACAATATCCGATTTTCAGCATTGAGGATGGTTTATACGAAGATGATTGGAAATCATGGGGCTTGATGACTAAAACGTTGGGCAAAAAAGTTCAATTAGTAGGCGATGATTTGTTTGTAACGAACACTGAGCGTTTGCAACGCGGTATTGATAAGGATGTTGCCAACTCTATTTTGGTGAAAGTCAATCAAATTGGTACGTTGACGGAGACGATTGACGCTGTGAGTTTGGCGCACCGCAATCAATATACGAGTGTGATGAGTCACCGTTCAGGTGAAACGGAAGATGTAACGATTGCAGATTTAGCAGTAGCGTTGAATTGCGGACAAATTAAAACAGGTTCTGCAAGTCGCACCGACCGGATTGCAAAATACAATCAATTGTTGCGCATTGAGGAAGAATTGGGCGTAACAGGCGTTTATTTAGGTAAAAAATTATTAAAAAAATAGTATAATCAACCTTTGGAGGGTTTCAAACCCTTCAAAGGTTTTAATTCGATTCCAACATGCCGGCACCTCAAGAAGTTCCAATAGAGGTGGTTTTTAGACCACTGACCAATAAAATACCTTCTTTTTTCTTCAATCTGTACTACCTTGTACTGAGCTTATTCCTCATTTGGTTAGCTTTTTTCGACAAAAACAATATGTGGGCGCAATATCGGTTGCAACAAACCTATAAAAAATTGGAAACGGATAAAGTTTTCTTTCAAAAAAAATTGGAATCCATCAAATTGGAGAAGATTGATATGGCAAATGATAAGGAAAAATTTGCCCGTGAGCAATATTTTATGAAGGCGGCAGATGAAGATGTGTTTGTCATCGAAAAAGAATAATGGATTTTTAAAAAAAAAGGATCCTTTTGCTATAACAATGACTGTAATGCTGTATGTTTGCGGCATCTTGTGTTTAAACCTTTTTTTTTCATTAAAACAACAATTATTATGAGTAAACTGGATGATGTAATCGCAAAATATGCGGATACGGTGACCGTCAAATTAGGCATTACCGATATTGACCATGAATTATTGGTCGCGGTAACGAAATCTTTGGGGCCCCTCATTTATTTAGATGACCCTTCTCGCGTCTCCTGCACAGACCAAGACGAAAAAGACCGCGTTAGAAACAATTTTTTGATTAAAAAATTGGGCTTACCAGAATCGCCTGATTTAGATGCGGGCATTGACCGCGTTTGTCAAAAAATGGGTACGGCGAATCGGGATAAGTGGAGAGCCGTTTTTTACTACTTGCTCGTACAACATTTCGAGAAAAGAGATTTTTATATTCAACCTGTGGCTTAATCGCCTCTAAAAGTGTAAAAGGTTATAAAGGTTTCGCGTAAGTTTCGGAAACAAAATTTATTTTAAAAAAGCTATTTCCGAAACAGTTGGAGGGATCGATGTAAATTTCGGAAACACAAATTACAAAGAAATTTATTTTATAATTTGTGTTTCCGAAACTTATTCTACTATCAAGTGTTTTTTGCAATTCCTAATAATCTTGTGACAATGGATGAATCATCAACTCATCTATCACTACATGCGCAGGTTGCGACATGATAAACAAAATCGAATCTGCCATATCGGAATCGGTCAACCATGTTTTTTTGCTGTCGGAATGTGGGTCTGCATGGAAAGTCGTATCGACCAAACCTGAATAAACAACCGAAACTTTAATTCCATCTTTGCGAACTTCCTTGCGCAAGGCAGCTGAAAACGCGTCTTGGGCAAATTTTGACGAACAATACAACGAACCACCATCAAAAACACGTTTTGCAACATCCGATGCGACGTTAATAATATGTCCGCGTCCAGCCGCCTTCATTGCGGGCAAAACGGCTTTGCTAAATAAAAAAGTGCCTTTGACATTCGTATCATATACGTCTGACCAAGCCTCCGCCGAATAACTTTCGGTGGGTCCGAAAATGCCATAACCTGCATTGTTTATCATAAAATCAATGCCGCCAAATGTTTCCACAACCGTTTTAATGCTCTCATTTGCCAATTTTTCATTGGAAACGTTGCCTACAAAAATCAAACATGGCGCACCTTCTGCGATACAGGCTGCTTGAACGGTTTTTAATTCCGCTTTGGAACGGGCAATTAAAGCTAAACGCGCCCCTTGTCGCGCTGCTTGAATCGCCAAAGCGCGACCAATACCTTTCGATGCACCCGTAAGGATGATAACTTTATTTTTTAAATTCGACATTTTTATATTTTTAAATTATTGATTTATAATTGATTAATGATTCCATTTAAACGTATTGACTAAATGAATTAAATCGACTTTTAAAAACTCATTGATAGGACGCAAAGAATCGGCATTAATCTTGGCTTGGTAATACAACGAACCGCGCAAAAAGTGATGTGTGCTATCGCTTATGAAAAACTGAAAGGGAGAGGCTGCCCCGCCTTCAATGTTGAAAACATAGCCAATCGTGCCATCAGGTTTTCGGATAGGCAATTCATCTATATAATCAGCTTTAATATCATGCTTATTTGCCAACGTAAAAGCGTCATTGCGCAATTTGTCAAACGTATTTTTGGCATCAATTGGATAATAACTACAATGAATTTCAGCATTCAACGTTGGAATTTTAACATTGAACCAACAATCATTGACTGGTTTTTCTTTAAAAAATAAAGAATCTTTTTCGACCATGGCATACTGCGGGTATTCAAAGGAAAAATTACAATATTTTTCAGTAAAAGGTTGATAACTTTTCGCTGGAAACACAACACGCGGATAAGCGCGCGGTTTGGGCGCAAGCGTATCGTTGCCACAAGCGCAACATACGCACAAAATGAAAGTAATATATCCGTTTCGGAGCATAATAAGGTGATTTTTAGCTATCAAAACGCAAATGTAGTAAAATTATGCGTTTCAACTCGTCTCTAAAAAATAGAATTTACTCGGTTTTTCAGCCTAATTCATCGAAGATTGGTTGGGTGCGGAAACTATTTAAGGCATTATTGCGATTTTAGGTATAAGCAGTTTGATAAAAATAATGCAACCTACCGTTTGGAGGGTTTAAAACCCTCCAAACGGTGTTAATATCAATTAAAAAAATATTTTAAATGCCACCACTACAATTACGCAAAGTGAACGCTGGAGAACGGATTAATCTTTCAAAATCAAATCCCGGACTTAAAAAAGTCAAAATTGGCTTGAGTTGGGATGTAAAATCAGGTGTTTTTGCCGATTTGGATGCTTCTATGCTCATTTTAGACGCACAAGGCAAAATGATTGCAGAAGATAGTATCGCTTTTTATAATAAACCAGAACATTATAATGGTCTGGTCAAACATTCGGGCGATAATCGCACGGGTGTCGGCGATGGCGATGATGAAAAAATTTTGGTCGAATTAGACCGTTTGCCGCAGGAAGCCAAAATGTTGATGGCTGTTATTACGATTTATGATGATAACTTCATGCGCGGTAGAGGCACACCGCCCGTCAATTTCGGCAAAGTGCAAAATGCTTCGGTTCGCTTATACGACGATGTGACAGGACAGGCTTTGTATCAATTTGATTTGACCGTAGATGCCGCCGCAGGGACTTCTGTGGAAATGGCATGTCTGTATCGCCGTGAAAATGATTGGGAATTTACCGCATTGGGCAAGATTGCAGGCACTTCTCCGAATGGATTGGAAGATGTTATTGCAAAATATACTACTGTTTAAATGCTGAATCAAGGTCGGCGAGGTTGCAACCCTATCCAGTACCCACAGAATGATTATTGGTATTCAAAGGGTTTTGCAAAATAAAAAAGGTGCGTAGCACCACAACATTTGTAGAAAAACGATGAACCAATTTGATTGAAAGGTGCGTAGCACCGTAACATTCGCATCGTTTCACCAATGTTACGGTGCTACGCACCTCCGAAACGGTTTATCCATTGTTTTTCTACAAATGTTGCGGTGCTACGCACCTTTTTTATTTTGTAGAATCCTTTGAATACCAACAATCATTCTGTGGGCAATGAATAGGGTTGCAACCTCGCCGACCTTTTGGATAGGTTCTTTCAATTGAACTACTTACCAACTTATTAACAAAAAAAAATGGCTTTAAATTTAAAAAAAGGAGACCGCTTAGATTTGGTCAAAAAAGATGGTCGCCGTTTAGAACAAGTTTGTATCGGCATCAATTGGGGCGTGATTGTTCAAAAAACCTTTTTTGGACTGTTTAGCGATAAAAAATCGGTTGATTTAGATGGGAGTGTGGCGGTTTTCAATGAGAAAAATATATTATTGGATTTAATCTATTTTGGCAAAAAAAAGCAAGTTTTCAATGGAAAACGGTGCATTATTTCCGATGATAAGGCAATTATTCACAGCGGCGATGACCTCACAGGCGATACAAATGGCAATGATGGCTTGGATAATGAAATTATCACCCTTGATTTGACTCGAATCCGCCCTGAAGCCAGTCAAATGGTGTTTTTTCTAAATAGTTATAAATTGCAAGATTTTGAAACGATTCCATATAGCCATATTCGCATTTTTGAAGGCACGCCACAACGCCCTGAACAGATTTTAGCGACTTTTAATGTTGCGTCTGAAGCTCAATTTACCAAGAAAGTGACAATGTTGATGGGCAAATTGCGATTAGAAAAGGGCGCGTGGCGTTTTGAAGCGATGGGCGAACCCACGAATGACCGCAATGTGGATGAAACGGTAAGAACCATTCAAAAATACTTTTTATGATTTTTCCCGCAGATTTTTAATTAAAAAATCTGCGGAAAAATCAGTATAAGTAGTTGAATCGAAATAAGCTATCAAAATTCAACTCATTGATAATCAACGCATTCGTATCGAATCAAGGTCGGCGAGGTTGTAACCTCGCCGACCTTTTGGATAGGTTATTTCATAATTGTAATCAAAATTCATCTTCTAAATCGGTTTTCGCGCCCGAAAGTTCCGAATAGGCGTGTCGGTCACCTGCCCGTTGTGCCACATTCATTCCTTGTTGATAGGTTTTTAATGCTTTTTCAAATAGCTGCTCTTTTTCATATAATTTTCCCAAATGATAATACGTGCCAACATAATACGGCGCATCGCGTGTAAGTTGTTCGTAATAAGTGAATGCTTTTGCCACTTCACCCAAGCCTTCATATTCTTTTGCAATGGCAAAAAGCAAAAAAGGTTCTTCGGGGCTATTTTCCAGAAATTGAAATAATTGTTGTAATCGAGACATTTTTTTGATTTAATATTTTTTTATTTTAAAAAAATCAATATTAAAATGGGCGCAAAAAATATTTTAGCGAAAATTCGCTAAAAAGTTGGCTATCCGTAAATTTCCTTTTAAATTTGCACTTGCTTTAAACGTTTCATACTTGAAAACGTTTAGTGAAAGTGCTTTAATTCAAAAGTTTAAAATCAAGTTGATATGAAAATAATGGTTTGCGTGAGCAAAACGCCCGACACGACGGCAAAAATTTCTTTTAATGCCGCGAATACCGAATTTAATTCGGCAGGTGTTGCGTATATTATGAATCCTTATGATGAATGGTATGCCTTAGTGCGTGCTGTGGATCTTGCCAAACAATTTCCGGGCAGTACGGTGACGGTTGTTCATGTTGGAAGGGCGGATTCCGACCAAATTATTCGCAAAGGATTGGCTTTGGAAGCAAATGACGCGGTGCGCATCGACGCAGACCCGCATACCGCCCTGTTTACGGCTAAACAACTGGCAGAACATGCGCGTTCTAAAAATTATGACCTTATTTTTACAGGCAAAGAAACGATTGACCACAATGGTTCAGACGTAGGTGCGATGTTAGCAGAGTTTTTGGACTTGCCTTTTGTGTCTTATGCGTCTAAAATGACGGTTGCTGGCACAACTGCGACGATTGAGCGCGATATTGAGGGTGGGGTAGAAGTGGTTGAAGTGAAATTGCCTTTTGTGGTTAGCGCGGCGAAAGGGATGGCGGAACAACGGATTCCAAATATGATGGGCATTATGAAGGCAAAAAACAAACCGTTGGCAGTCGTACCACCTGTTGCGTTTACCGATAAAGCGAAAGTGACGCGTTTTGAATTGCCCAAAGCAAAATCAGGCGTGCGCATGGTCAGTGCGGACGAAATGGACGAATTAGTGCGTTTATTGCATTCAGAAGCAAAAGTTATTTAATAAATTAATAACACATCGTTTACATAGGAAGACATAGGACACATAGACCTATGTGTCGTACGTCCTCGTATCTAAACGATGTGTTGCAAAAAATATATATCATGGTTTTAGTATATATAGAAAGTCCAAAAGGACAATTCAAAAAAGCGGCGTTTGAAGCAGTGACCTATGGCGCAAAAGTAGCTGCGGCACTTAAAACAACTTGTGTTGCTTTGACACTTGGGAACGTCAAGGATGCAGGTATTTTGGGCGAATATGGCGCGTCAAAAGTTTATAATATTGCGTCTTCAAATGTAGAAACTTTTGATTCTCAATCTTTTACAACGGCAATTGCAAATGCTGCTCAAGCCTTAAACGCATCGGTGGTGATATTGAGTCATTCGGCGAATGGCAAATCATTGACAGGTCGTTTGGCGGTTCGGTTGAATGCAGGAACGGTTTCGGGTGCGAATGCCGTACCAACCTTAAATGGCGGTTTCAAAGTTCAAAAATCTGTTTTTTCGGGCAAGGCGATTGCTGAATACACGATTGATGCACCGATTAAGGTGATTTCGTTGATGGGCAATTCGATTCCTGCGCAAAAAACAGGGCATTCGGTAGCGGTTTCGGCATTGGATGTGGCGGTTCCTGCGCCGCGTGTGAAAGTGATTTCGACGCGCACGGCGGATGGACATGTGCCTTTACCAGAAGCTGAAAAGGTGGTTTCGGCAGGTCGCGGCGTGAAAGACCCTCAAAATTGGGGCATTATTGAAGATTTGGCAGCAGCAGTTGGTGCAACGACGGCGTGTTCTCGCCCAGTGGCGGATGCTGGTTGGAGACCACATCATGAACACGTTGGACAAACGGGCGTAGCGATTCGCCCCAATTTGTATATTGCCATCGGGATTTCGGGCGCGATTCAGCATTTGGCGGGCGTGAACAATAGCCGTGTGATTGTTGTTATCAATAAAGACCCAGAAGCTCCGTTTTTCAAAGCAGCCGATTATGGCGTTGTAGGCGATTTATTTGAAGTCGTGCCGCGTTTGACGGCTGCGTTTAAAAAATTTAAAGCTAATTAAGCATTTGTAGTAAAGCCATTGATAACTTGCTACCCGTTTCAAACAGGTAGCAAGTTCGCTTTTTATAAGTTTAATAAATAATTTAAGTTGCGCGGTAATACCGTTTTAGGCAGAAAAAGAATTTTTGGGAACGTGTGTGTGTTGTTTTTTGGAATGGGGCTTTGCCCTATTCTAAAAAACAACACACACACGTTCCCATTTCCCTCTTTTTGGCGGCGAAGCCGCCTACCGCGCAACTTGGGTTAAATACTAATTTGCAACAGTAACCTCTGTATGATATTAAAAAAAATGTAAAAAAAAACACCAAAATTAGGGTAATTTACAAAAAGGCACTTACATTTGTCGCAAAATTGAATTGAAATAGTGTGAACTTAGAGCCATTGATGAGACTATTTTATCAAAATGTTTTAAAAATACATTGCATCTGTTTGATTAAAACAAACATTCTATGAATCAAAAAACAAACATTTTAAAAAAATTATTAATTGGAGTATTACCAATTTTGATTTGTAACGCTACTTTTGCTCAATCAAAGCAGCCTTTCTGCCGCGATTTGTTTGTCCGTGACTTTACGGATAAGCATGGTAAAAAGTTGTCAGACCCTGCACTCACGGATGATACTGAAACCCTATTTTCACAACTTGCCACTTGCAAAATCATATTGCGCCATCGCCGCCCTGATATTTTAGTGGCTTTAAAAAATGATCATATTGTTCGACAATCTTCAACAAATAGTTGTATTCATCGTATTTCGGATGATTTGAATCAAAAGTTGATGGAAAAAGGGGTGTTTTATCTGCTTTCAGGTTGCGTAGAGCAGCCACCTTCTGCTGAGAATGATAAAGTTCGCATTTTTTTTCAAATTGAACAATTGATGGATAGGAGTATTTCCTATGAAGGCGTTTTGGAAATGCCGCGCCGTATTTATCAACATCGATTGGAACGCAAAGAGAAATTGCGCACTTTTATAGAAACCGAAATTTTGCGATTGCCGCCAATGCCTTCTGTCGTACCGCTTTATGCGTATGGTGCGGGTGCGCTTGCAGGGGTTGGCTTAACGACTTTTGGGCTTAGTACCGCTTATAAAATCCGAAAAGATTGGATTCATTATCATGAAATCACGCCGACCGACCCATTAGGCAATTATCCTGAGAAGAATAAGCAATACATTGAAAATCAATATATTGCAATTGCTGGTGGATTGTTAACAGTGACTTGTGGCACTTTGTTGATTCATAAAATAATGCGTCGGAATGCGTTTTCGCATCGAAGGCGTTATTTAGTCCAAACGCCATTTGAATTGGAAAAAGGCTGGACACCTACCGTTTCCAATGATGGTATTGGAATCAAATTTAAATTTTAAAAATGTATATTTTATTTTAAATAAATATTTTACTTCCTATTAACCACTTCATAAAACAAATTACTATGCAGAGAATATACTTTTTTTTATTTCAAAAACGACTTTTATGGGGCGTTTTTAGTTTATTATGGGTCATAGGTTGTCGTTTAGAGCCATTGCCAACTGCTCCTTTTGATTATACATTGACCCATCTTGATTCATCATTTGATAAGATATATTTATATGATGCGGTTCAGTTGCGCAATAAAGACATTATTGCAACAGGCAAAGTTTTGTTGAAAACAGGCGAATTTGATGCTTTAGCGATTCGCTTAAACCGTTTTGGACAGGTCAAAGAAGTGGCACATTTCAATAGTGAAAGTACTTGGGATGATGAAATTGCATGTATGGCAGTGGATAGTTTGGAGAATATTTACCTTGCTGGGCGTGTCAGAGACCCTCATTTGATTTTTAGAGGCATTGTTTTCCGCATTTCGACCCAAGATTCTTTGCGCAAAATGTGGCATCGTATGTATCCGCCGCCTTTGAGTCCGCGCTCTACATTCAGTAAAATTGTTTCTTTTAATCCAGAAGAGTTGACGGTTTTGCGCGGCACGTTGAGTGGACAAGAACCACCTGATAGTTCTGCGGGTTTTTTTCGGATAGATTCTATGGGTTGGCTGCGCGGTTGTGGTCAATATTTCAATTATTACGATGTGAAAGGAGCTGTTTTATTGAAACAGCAGGTCATTTTTGGCGGGGTATCTTATGGTCTTGGGACTTCAGGCGGGGCTGGTACGATAAGTCGTTTAGACCCTTTGTCTTGCACGATACAACATCGGGCGCATTTTACAGAGGTGCATTCCCAATTTAATTATATGGCAGATATTGCGCGGGGATCCGATGGGCATATTTTAGCTATTCTGAATGCCAATCATTTGGAAAATAATCAAACCGTCCCTACAAAACCATATTATTTTCGACCTTATTTTATTAAAGCATTGCCCAAACTTGGTTTGCCTGTTGTAAATGACCAGACGGCTTACATCGCATTGCCTTCGGATACGGCTATGGGGCGACATTCGGTGAGTTCGCTGATTGGTACGCAAGATGGTGGTTTTATTTATGCCTCTAATTACACGAATCATGAAGTCCCCAATGATTTTTATGCAAAAATCTATAAATGTAGTACGAATTTGGGTGCGGGTGCAATGTGGCAAACGCCTTTGAAATTGCCACAAACCAATGTTTATAAAATCGTTCCATTAGCAGATAATGGTGTTCTATTATTGGCAGGGCGCAGTTTTGAGGTGGAGATTAATCGAATTATTAGAATCAATTCGCAGGGCGTGATGGAATAAAAGAAAAATACTAAATTGTAGGCAGCAACACTTGCAAGGAGTATACTTTGCGTCGGGTGGTTTTGGGTACTATTGGAACGCGGATGACGCGGATTGGGCGGATTCGCACGGATTTTTTTTGAAATTCAGTGCCCAATTCATGAAAAAATCTGTGAAAATTCGCCCCATCCGCGTTATCCGTGTTCCAATTGTATCGCAAAACCACCCGACGCAAAGTATATATAACCAATTTGGTAGTCGGGAAATTTATTTCCCGACTACCAAATTTCTTTCATTCTTGATTCAACTATTCAACCACAAAAGATTGATTTCCAAACCCATCTTGCGTTTGTACGCGTATCCAATAAATGCCTTTGGCATAACCTGCCAATGATACTGTTTTTTTAGCACTTGTAATAGATTGTTTTTCAATCATTTGCCCTTGTGCGTTGAAAATAGAAAACGATGCTGCATTCAAATCGTCTAATTCCAAGGTCAAATCGGTCGTAGCAGGATTCGGATACACATGAATTTTTTGACTCAATAGGTTGGCTTCCTGAGTGGATGCAGGCAAAGTTGGGTCAAATTTAGTACCTGAGTTTAAAACTTCCTTAGTTGCCGTATTTTGAATGAAAACGACTAAATAATTTTCATTACTACTCCATATCGTTTCATTTGGATAAGTGTAACTAATTGATAATGAACTACCTATTGCCGCAGGTGTGAAAGCAATTCCATCGTTGACCATCCATTTGCGAAAAACATCATAGTGAATGGATTCACCATTAGGCGTTGCTTGATTGACCCGTTTCAATACTTGTGCTGCATACAATTTATACGCACCCGCAGGCACCACACCGTACGTTTTGACTTGAATCGTCGCATTCACATTGCTACCTGACAAAGATTCCGTAACTTGAATCCCTATCGGACTGCGTTTGGCAGCTTCGCCTTGCAATATTCCAACGGACACATTGGAAACACTTTGCACGGCACCGCCATTTAAAGAAACCACAGGTGTACCCACCACTCCGTAAAAATCAGCCCGCGTATCTTGTGGGGCAGTATTGCCTTGATAAAAAAGGCAACTGGTGTACGGAACCCGCGAATGAATCGTAATATGATGAGCATTTTCCCCAAAAAGCGAACCCAACCGAGCATAAAAAGCAGGGTTGCTTGCTGCACAATTGCCGCAGCGCGAATTGGTAAAATGTTCTAATAAAACATATTTGGGCACCGTTTGCGCAACTAAACTAAACGGTGCATAAAGTGCAAGTAAGCATACTTTTAATACAAAATTTTTCATAATGGTTCTGTTTGAAATTTAATTTGGATTGTTAGGCTATTTAAGGTTTTAAATATTTTTTGAACTAATTGATTATCAATTAGTTCAAAAATATCAAAATGCTTTGTTTAACATTTCAAATAAATGTCCATCGCAAATCAAACAGCCATCTTCCATCAATTGGAATAAGGCTTGTTCGCGCTCTTTTTCATAATTTTTTTGCGCTTTATAGACTGTTAATTTGTCGTCGGCGGCATCTGTGAGTGCATTGAATAAGCTCCGTAATTCGACATCTTTCGTAAAATCGAAACTGGATTTCGGTTTTGCCTCTAACGCAATGAGTTCAATGCGATTCGGTAGGCAATGGAATAATTTTAAATCCGATTGAGAACGCGCTTTCAAATATTTTACTTTTTTCAAACTCGTTTCAAATACCATGTCGCTGAAAATATCAATCATTTTGATAGCTTCATCAGGTTGTTTGGTTTTTAAACGCGTCCAATGAGCAGCATCAATGCCATTGGCAACTAAAAATCGAACAAATTCATTTTCTAAATCAGCAAGTTCATTGCTATTAAGTCGGCGATATTTCATTTTTTATATTTTTAAAATCTTTATTAAAACAGCAAAAGCATGGGTTCGATACCCCAAAACCATTTATCCACGATTGGTTTTTATCGTTAAAAATTGGATATTGAGCCTTTAAATGGGCATCTTTATCCACAAATGGATTTGAATGGACACTTTTTTGATACAATAGGGGTTGTGTAGAGGGTAGTCGCTTTTGAAAATCGCAAAGATTCCCGTAATATTGCATTTTTTTAAACGTTTACCGCAAATCAACCTCAAATACACTGCAAAAGTATTAAAAAAAAGCAAATTTTAAAGCAATTTATGACAGCAATGACTTTAATGAGTTTACCCAATTTCGCTTCCGCCGATGTATGGCTCAGTTTATTGACGTTGACGTTTCTCGAAATCGTCTTAGGCGTTGACAACATTATTTTCGTCTCCATCGTTGCCAATCAACTCCCCGAAAAAGAACGCCCTCGCGCTCGTAATATCGGTTTAATGCTTGCAATGGGTTTTAGACTTATATTACTTTTATTTATTGGTTGGATTCTCTCTTTGAATCAACCCATTTTCACTGTGCCTTTCATGACGCATGAAGGCGCACCGATTGGATTGAGTATCAAAGACTTAATCTTAATTGGTGGCGGTATTTTCTTATTGTACAAAAGTACTCAAGAAATTCATCATAAATTAGAGGGTGATGAAGAAGCACATCAAGCTGCCGCTAAAAGCACTATGTCGGCGGTCATTCTACAAATTTGCTTAGTCAATATCGTTTTTTCGTTTGATTCGATTCTGACGGCGATTGGTATGACACAAGATGTTTTAATTATGATGATAGCGGTCATTGCCTCGATTGGCGTGATGATGATGTTTTCTGCCCCTGTGAGCAAATTCATTAATACGCATCCGACAATGCAAATGTTGGCTTTATCTTTTTTGATTTTGATTGGCGTGATGTTGATTGCAGAAGGCTTTCATCAACATGTGAGTAAAGGATATATTTATTTTTCGATTGCCTTCTCATTAGGTGTAGAATTATTGAATATGCGTTTGCGGAAAAAATCACATCCTGTGGTGCGGTTGAATAAACCCGCAGGTTGGAAAGAAAATATGAAGGAAGGTTTGTAATTGAAATACAATTTTGTTACTCGTAGGATAAATTGGAACACGGATGAGGCGGATTGGGCTGATTTTCACGGATTTTTTTATGAAAAAATCCGTGAAAATCAGCCCAATCCGCCTCCTCTATGTTCCATTATCACTATTCCACAGTAGATAAAACTTCCTAATTATTGTGGTAATGCAACGGTTTCACAAGTTGTCTTAATTGCTTCACAAGTTGGACAAATCGCCATTTTGGGTTCTAAAACCGTCCAACAATCGCGGCAACGTGTATGCCTTTCAATCACTTGTTTTATATTTTTGTCTTGTTTAATATTGACTTTCAATGTTTTATCACTATTTCTCAATTCACGATAATATTTTTTCGCTAAATTCAATAAGGCTTCTGGCAATCTTGCTTTGGATAATCCGATTTGAAAGGTTTTGCGTTTGCGCGTATGTGGGTTGAAATCTTCTGCATAATAAATGTTGTAGAAACCCAATAAACCGAAAAAATCAAATTCGTAGTTGCCCATTCTGAATAAGGGTTCGCGTCGAACAATGACCGAACCAAAAACTGCTGATTTAGGACGGGTTTTAAGCGCGAAAACCAATCCATACGTGCGTGCATCCAATTCATCAAACGATTTTACCAAATATTGTTTTAATTTAAAACTTTTTTCGGAATTATCTTCTGTTTGCCAATTTAATTCATTCGTTGCATGCCGCACATTGATACCGTACTTGCCCAATAATTTTTCCCATTGTAACCTATTTCCTTTTGAAATATCTTTGATAATCAAACTGCGCCAGTTCGTAATACAGATATTTCCAATTCGACTTGTTTCACACAATTGACAAAGTTCCATGAGAAACGGAACCGAAAAAGCCTCATTCCTCCGATAAATGCCCAGCCAAACTTTGTCTTCGGATTGCCAATTGATGCCTTCATAATACGGCATCATAAAGCGCGGTATCGTTAAATCTTGCTCAATTTGTCTAAAAATGATTTCATCTAATTCAAAATCAATGGATAATACATTGTCTGTTTTTAAAATCTTTTTTTCAATTTGTGTTTCTAATTGTTTTGCAAAAGTGGCAATGCTTTGTGTGTAAACCAATTTTGGGAATCGTTCAATCACATTCGTTTTTGGAAACCGAATGTAGCAATACCAAAAATGGGGGATTTCAGAAGATATGAAATTTAAATGCCCTGTGAAAAAAGGCGCGTGTGATTGATTACTATCGCAAATATTGACTTTTAAGTTGGGTTTATAATCAAAAAGGTTAAAAATATCGAAATATTCGCCTTCTGAAACCCAACTTGTCGTATTTTGGATGATATTCGCAAACGCAAAGGAACTCGTTAAGGCAGGATGTGTTTGCATATCGGTTTCGTAATTCAGTTTTGCAGCCGCCATTTTGCGCTCCAAAAAAGGCTTTGTACGATAGGGAACCGTCATTAAAAGTTGCTGACGCGCCCCAAAACGAACTTCCTCTATCGAAGCATGACGAGCAATATCTAAAATATTTAAAAAAGCAGTCGGCGTAATTAAACCGCCTGTCAAATTGATTTTGATATTTGATTGTTGATACATATTGTTTTTTTTTTAACACATAGTTCACATAGGGCTACATAGTTCACATAGGGCTACATAGTTCACATAGGGCTACACATGTTTCGGAAACCTTTAAGGTTTCCGAAACATGCGCCTTTGACCAACCCATATTTGGGCTTTAAAACGACTGCATAACAGGAGTATTGAAAATGAATACCCTATGTGCGCTATGTAGCCCTATGTGAAATATGTGTTAATTTTTCTAAAATCGTTTTTACTTCGATTCGGCAACTTCCGCAACCCATACCTGCACCCGTTTCCGCACATAAAACCGTCAAATCAGTGCATCCACTCTTAATTTTCGCTTCTAAATTCCCTTGTCCGACACTGTTACAAGAGCAAACTAATTTCCCAATCACAGGTTCTGCCACGCTCCCACTCCTTAATAATTGAAGTCGTTTTTCTGATAATTCAATTCCATTTTGAATTAAATGCTTAAATTCTAAGAATTCGCTTTTATCACCCATCAAAATCGCTCCGACCAATCGGTCATTTTGAATAATACATTTCTTATAATAGCGTTTCGCCTTGTCAATAAATACAATTTCTTCAAAAGTCGAGTCATCCGTAGGCACTTCGACGCGCCCTAAGGAACATAAATTCAAACCTTCCATTTTTAACAAATTCATCGAAAGTGAACCGCTATATGGTTGCAAAATATCGCCCGATAGGTAACGCGCTGCAATCGCAGCTTGCTCTTCCGCCGCCGCCGTAATGCCCCACATTTGTCCTTGCCATTCCGCAATTTCACCTAATGCAAACACATTTTTCATATTTGTTTCTAAAAAATCGTTCACTTTCACACCACGATTGCAATTGATGCCTGCTTCACGCATCAATTCGACGTTTGGAATCGTCCCAATTGCATAAATCACTGCATCGCAATCCACCTTACGCCCACTCATTAACCGAATTCCAACGACTTTGTCATTCCCATAAAAGGTTTGAACTTGGTCATTATAAAAAATTTCAATGCCGCGTTCAATCATTTCTTCATGCAGCAGATTGGAAGCTAAAAGGTCGAGTTGTCTATCCATCAAACGCGAAATGCGTTGTACAATCGTCACTTTTGCGCCCACTTCTCGCAAAGAAGCAGCCATTTCAAGCCCCAAAAGTCCGCCGCCAACCACCACAATTGATTTTGGGGTAGCGGATTGCGATATGATTTTAACTAATGCGTCTGCATGATGTCGCGTTCTCATATTCATAATTCCTTTTAAATGGGTTGGCACGTCTTTCGGCATAAAAGCACGACTGCCCGTTCCAAGTATCAACACGTCGTAAATATGTACAGTATCATTATCATCTGTAATTGTTTTTAATAATGTATCTATCTTTTTGATTCCCAATGCTTTATGAAGTATTACATTTTGAATTTGTAAATCTTTTTCAGCTATTTTTTGCAAATCTGCCCATGATTGCGTCCCGCTAACGTAATCGGGCAACATGACGCGATTGTAAAAAGGATGGATTTCTTTACTGAAAACATGGATTTCATCCGTCGTATTATATTGTCTGTACGATTGAATGAAACCAAAGCCCGCCGCGCCCGCACCAATAAGGACGATTTTTTTATGCGGCAAAACGACTTTCCGAACTTCAACGGCTGTGAATTTCAAATCTGGCTCTTTGGAACGTGGGTCAATTAAATTATTGGTCACATTATTCACTCTTGCCATATCTGAACCATTGATTTTGCCCCAGTGCATCGGCAAAAAAACAACGCCTTCTCGAATATCTTCTGTGATTTTGGCGCGCACCCGAACCATTCCTCTCAAATTATGTATCTCAACTAATTGATTATCAATGATTTCGCGCCGCGCCGCATCAACAGGATGCATATCAAGCGAAGGTTCAACGATATGCTGTTTTAATTTATTGACTTTGCCCGTGCGCGTCATCGTGTGCCATTGGTCGCGGATTCTGCCTGTTGTGAGGATTAACGGATGTTCTTTTGTCACCTTTTCACTCAAATTCACGTCGCTACAACCATGAATTTGGGCTTTACCTGTCGGCGTAGGAAATTTTTTGTCCTCAAAAAGCCGCGAACTTGCAACAGACACATTCAAATCTGTTGCAAGGTGTGGCCACTGAAAAGTACCATAATTTCTCAACTTATCATAATTTAATCCTGACATGTCTATTGAAGTACCTTCCGTCAATGCAACATGTTCGGCAAATATTTTTTCGCTATTCAGCGTTTCATCCAAATTTAAATAGTCAAATTGTGCTTTAAAACCCATTTTATGCGCAAAACGAGTTAAAATTTCGGCATCTGGCAAGGCTTCCGCAGGCGGTTTGCTGATTTGATGTAAGTAACTTACCCGCCGTTCCGAATTGGTCATGGTGCCTTCTTTTTCCGTCCAAGTCGCGGCGGGTAAGATGACATCCGCATATTCCAACGTCTCAGGACGATTCGACATATCTTGAACCACTACAAATTTAGCTTTTTTCAAAGCCGCTTCCACAACCCGAACATCAGGCATACTCACCAATGGATTTGTTGCCATAATCCAAATCGCTTTCATACGCCCGTCTGCAAGGGCTTCAAACATTTCAGTAGCATGGAAACCAATTTTCGGGGATATCGGCTTGACCGCACCCCAAAAATCAGCGACCATTTTTCTATCTTGCGCATCCGCTAAATTGCGGTGTGCGGGCAAAAGATTCGATAAACCACCGACTTCTCGCCCGCCCATTGCATTCGGTTGACCCGTCAAGGACAACGGGCCCGCGCCTGCTTTGCCAATCTGACCTGTGATAAGGTTCAAATTGATGATGCTCAAATTTTTATCAACGCCAATAACCGATTGATTTAAACCCATTGTCCACATCGTCAAAAAGGCTTTTGCATTGCCAATCCACGACGCGGCTTTAAAAATGTCGTCTGCCGAAATCCCACAAATGGTTGCGGCTTCTAAAATCGTGCGTTCAAACGCTTTTTCTTTCAATTTTTCGTAACCATTCGTATGATTTTTGATAAAATCATGGTCAATCCAAGCATTTTCAATCAAAAGTCGCGCAATGGCGTTGAAAAGCGTAATATCCGTTGCAGGTTTTATTTGCAAATGAAGGTCTGAACCACTCGTCGAATCCGTCTTGCGCGGATCTACAACCATAATTTTAACATTCGGATTGGCTAATTTATGCTTTTCTAACCTGCGCCACAAAATCGGATGACACCATGCAGGATTCGCGCCCGCAACCAAAACACAATCTGATAATTCAATATCGTCATAACAAACAGGTACCGAATCTTCGCCCAAAGCCAATTTGTAACCCACTACCGCACTTGACATACACAAACGAGAATTGGTATCCATGTTGTTTGACCCAATAAAACCTTTCATCAACTTGTTCGCAACGTAATATTCTTCGGTCAAAAGTTGTCCAGAACCGTAAAAACCAACCGATTCTGCTCCATATTTGTCAATTAATGTCTTGAAAACACGCGCTGTTCGTTCCAAAGCGGTATCCCACGAGACTCTTTGGCGCGGCATATTTTTATTCCAACGCATTTCAGGATACAACAATCTATCTGTTTTATCCCAAGCCGTGTAATGCAAATTCATCCCTTTGGAACACAGTAAACCCCGATTTGATGGGTGTTCGGGGTCGCCTTCGACGGTAATTTTACCATTTTTTTGCTCCGTAACGACGATGCCGCAACCTACGCCGCAATAACAGCAAGTCGTTTTATAAGTTTTTTTTTGAGTTGCAACCATTGGTTTACCTTCATTTTTTGACAAAAAACAGGTGCCAATATTTTGAAATTGTAAATGTATTATTTAAAAATATTGGCATCTGTTTTAATTAAACAATTATTCTCAATTTATAATTTGGTTTTAGTATTGAATCTTTTCAATCCTAAAACACAGCCATTTCCATTTTGGAAAATTTTTGAAATAGGATGCGTATGATTTGAAGGATAAAAAGGATATTGGAAGTCCCCATTTGGTTTTAGTATTGAATCTTTTCAATCCTAAAACACAGCCATTTCCATTTTGGAAAATTTTTGAAATAGGATGCGTATGATTTGAAGGATAAAAAGGATATTGGAAGTCCCCATTTGCGCTTTTATTTGGTTTTAGTATTGAATCTTTTCAATCCTAAAACACAGCCATTTCCATTTTGGAAAATTTTTGAAATAGGATGCGTATGATTTGAAGGATAAAAAGGATATTGGAAGTCCCCATTTGCGCTTTTCAACCTAAAATATCCTTACAATCCTTCAAATCATACACATCCTATTTCAAAAATTTTTCCTAAAACATTATACTCTTTCTAAAACATTGACTTTTAATGATTTATTTGCATAGTCAGGCACTTTTCCAAATTTAGTAATCGCAATCACTAATGCCGCCAACACAGCCATCCCGCCGATATATAAAAATGCTGTACTATATGTAATATTCGGATTTTTAAACAAAAAGCCCATCATCATGCCGCCAATGTTACCGCCCGCGCCCACGATGCCCGCGACCATGCCAACATTTTTTGGATTAATAAAAGGGGTCAATGCGTAAGTTGCGCCATTTGCCATTTTCAAAAAGAGCGCGAAAACGACCATCCACGTAATCGCAACCCATAAACTTACTGCGCCCGAAAACATCATTAAACCCAACCCTTCAATGCAAATTAAAACCGCCAAAAGACGACCTTTTCCTGCCAAACCCCATTTTCGACCGATGCTATCTGCCCAAATACCGCCCACAGCACGCGCAAAAATGTTCATTAATCCAAAAGTACCCGCGATGAAACCTGCCATTTTCATATCCAAATGGAAATTATCCACGAAATAAAGTGCCGCTACATTGTCAAAAGTGATTTCCATCCCGAAGCAAATCGAGTACGCAAAGGCTAATGACCATACCCGCCAATCTAACACAACTTCTCTCCAATCTGCTTTTTCAGCAACCTCGATTTCACGGTTAATATCTTCATAATTACCTGACGGTGAATCTTTTGTGAACTTCCAATATAGTATCGCACATACTAATAATAAAACACCAGGAACTATCATTGCCAATCTCCAAGCATCGTGTTTTGAATAGCCCGCCGCGAGAATAGAAGCGAAAATCAACGGCATCACCATATTTGTAACACCTCCGCCAAGATTTCCCCAGCCACCTGCAACTGCATTTGCCGTTCCTTTAATGTTCGGTGCGAACATGACAGACGTATGATATTGCGTAATCACGAACGATGCGCCAATCACGCCTATCGCCAAACGAAATAGTAAAAAAGTTTCATAACTATTCGCCAAACCCACCAAAAAAACAGGAATGGAGCAAAAAAGGAGCAATGCCGTATAAGTTTTGCGCGGGCCCCAAGTGTCGCACAAGCGACCAATGAAAAGGCGTGCAATAATCGTTGCCGAAACAGAAGCAATAATAATATTGCCGACTTGCGCTTTGGTTAAACCCAAATCTTCTCGAATCGTCGGCATCAAAGGCGCAAGCCCAAACCAGCCAAAAAAACAGGCGAAAAAAGTCAGCCAAGTGACGTGAAACGTGCGCATTTGAACGCTGCTTAACGAAAATATAGGCAATTTATCGAATGGCTGATTGGCGTTTGAATTTGAATCATTCATTTTTTATGCTTTTAATTTTGTTAATAAATATCTGTTAATCAAAGATTTGTCAAAAATTGTCGGAAAGAACGCATCCGACAAAAATGAATTTTAAAAACTCAAAATAACTCAACAATGGATTTCGGATTGCAAATTTCGTTTTCGAAATGTGCTGATATTCAACCATTTACGAAATTGATTTCCCAAATTCATAGTTGTTGTTACCGAGCAGTAGGGAATATTTCTGGTTTGAAATTCAAAGAAATATATGCCCAAGTTGCGATATGTTCGGTTTTATCGGTGGTGGTGCGCTTGAGGTATTCGAGGGTGTTCGTGCCTGCCATGACGCAGTAACCCATTTCTAAAACGGTTGCTTTGTTGAGCGCAAAGGTGCCTATCAAGTCAAATTCATTGCCTAATGATTTGCTTAACAAGGTGTTTCCTGTTGCGTCAGCGACTTTATTCGGCATATTGTTCGCCAATGAAAAGTGATGTACGTCTAATCCAAGTGCCAATTTGGGTGAAAATGCGTATTTCAAGCGCAAATATGGGTCTGATAAACCCGCAGCAGAACCGCCCGTACCCACATAAAAGTAATCCATCGCGCCCCAAAACTTATGCGGTGTGCCGTAAAGTGGGTCAAATTTGTTGTCCTTCGTATTTGTTAAAGTGGTCATATCATTGCCCGAAACCAAATCATAACCTAAACCAATCAGCCATTTATCTTGCGTGTAACCCAAAAAAGCAGTCGTCGTATAAGCCGATAAATCAATGCCATCCCGATTTTTGCCCGTTTGGAAATAGCCACCTATCCAATAATTAAAATTTTTGCGAAATGTGCCACTGACCAATAAACCCGCCGTTAACCGACTGTTTATGCCTGTAACATCGTATTTACGTCCTGCAACGATGCCGCCATCGGCATTTTTAAGCGTATCAAGGCGATATTTTGCAAAATCATCTTTGAAAATCAAGGCGGATGCTTTATGCGTTTGCCATTTTTTAGCGACGTACAAATATTGTATTGCTTTATACATTTGTTGACCGCCGTTTGTGGAAGGGTTAATCGTTAAAACAGGTGCGCCTGCGGCATTCGTCGGCACAAAACCCGTCGGAACGCTTACTAAATAGCCTTTGGAATTAGAAATGTATTGTGGCGTGTTGCCTGCGGTGTAAAAAGTGCCTGCTGTTCCAAAAGCATCACTATTTTGATTAAACGCCGCCCCTAAGTCGGCTTGCCAACCATTTTTATTGAATTTCAAAACTGCAACATCATGCCGACGACCTTGCTGTAACCAATCCAAACTGCCCAATAATCGAGTATCATCATAACTTAACTCTTGACGACCGACTTTCAACGACAAACCAAGTGAATCTGAAAGCATCGTTTCCGCCCAAGCTTCATGCACGCCCAATTTCGCGCCATCGCTGTAATTAATCGTCGAAGCGTCCTGTCCCCAAACGTGTACGTCTTGAACCGACATGCCAAAAGTCACTTTTTCCAATTTGTAATTGAAAGAAAGTCGAGAGCGTTGTGAAATAAAGCCCGCAGGCGCTGCATCAAGCAGTTTAAGCGTACTCGAACCATTGCGGAATTCGCCACGAGTACGGATTTGAGCAGAAATGACGAGTTGGGCAGAGCTATTTTTAAAAAAAAGACAAAAAAATAGCCCAACACCCAACAAACGTTTGTTGATGTTCCGTTTTTTCATTTGCTTTGCAATGAAATTGTGAAATGATGTAAAAATTTGTTTCACGCGTTGCCTCGGAACGACCCCACTCGTTTTCGAGGCTTTTTTATGAATCCATTTTTCGGTCTGAATTTGCTATAAAAGTCCCCACTCGAAGCAAATTTTTGACACATTTTATTGCCGTTTGAACCGCCAATATTACTCGAATTGTGCATCCATGACACAAATCTATGTGCGTTTTTAATAACTTCCAAATCCTGTATTTTCAAAATAGGGTTTTAAGTGGTCAAAACAGCCCTTTTTGCCGATTTTGCCTTTTGGGATTCACCATTTTTATTTTTCCAAAAGGCACTTTTTGAAAAATAATTATTTTTTTAAAGCCTTTTTTTAAAATAATATTCTTTCTGCAAAATTTCTATCGGATTTAGTAATTTTTATTTTCAAACTAACTAAAAGGGGCTGTACCTTTGTCCCAACAGAATTTGTAAAAGTCCCCACTTGAAGCAAAAAGACTTACTTGAATGGTGTAACACATAGGTCACATAGGCGAACATAGGTCACATAGGCGAACATAGGTCACATAGGCGAACATAGGCGAACATAGGTCACATTACCCTATGTGATATATGTTTGCCTATGTGATATATGTGTTTATTTATTCACAATTCAATCGCATGAAAATGGCAAAACCTAAAATTGTTGTCGTCGGAAACGGCATGGTCGGCTACAAATTTTGTGAAAAACTCCTTGCTAAATCGAATCTTGATGCGTTTGACATCACGGTTTTCGGCGAAGAACCGCGTCCTGCATACGATAGAGTTCATCTTTCTGCCTTTTTTGATGGCAAAACGGCAGATGATTTGACGCTCGCGCCGATTTCATGGTACGAAAAAAATCATATTAAACTTATTTTAAGCGACCCAATTGTTAATTTGGATACGGCTTCCAAAACGGTGACATCTCATCACGGAATTATTCAAAAATATGATTATTTGATATTGGCAACGGGTTCAAGTGCGTTTGTGCCGCAGATTGAGGGCGTGAATAAACGGGGTGTTTTCGTCTATCGCACAATAGAAGATTTGGAATTGATGAAAAAATATGCGCAAAAAGCACGTATCGGTGCAGTCATTGGCGGCGGATTATTGGGTTTGGAAGCCGCAAAAGCATTGTTAGATTTGGGCATTCCAGAAACACATATTATTGAATTCGCGCCGAGGTTGATGCCGCGTCAAATTGATATGGGCGGTTCGCAAGTCCTGCAATCCAAATTAGAAGATTTGGGCTTGAAAATCCATCTTGCCAAAAATACAGAGAAAATTTTAGGCGAAAACCATATTACAGGGATGCGTTTCACGGACGAAACGGTGTTAAAAGTGGATTTATTAGTCATCTCGGCGGGCATCAAACCGCGTGATGAATTGGCACGTATTGCAGGTTTGCAGGTCGGTGTAAGAGGTGGTATTGTTGTGAATGATTATTTACAAACCACTGATAATCAAATCTTTGCGATTGGTGAATGTGCTTTATATGGTGGCATGATTTATGGTTTGGTTGCGCCTGGGTATGAGATGGCGGACGTGGTTGCAACAAATTTGACGGGTGGTCAAAAGGTTTTCAAAGGTTATGATATGTCTTCCAAATTGAAATTGATTGGGGTGGATGTGGCGAGTTTTGGCGACCCGCTTGCGGGAAATCCTTATGCCGCAGGTGTTGATGAGCGTGGTTGTAGAAGCATTGTTTTTCGAGATGAAGCGAAAGGTATTTATAAAAGAGTTAATATTTCGGCAGATGGCAAATATTTAGTGGGTGGTGTTTTGATTGGCGACGCATCGCAATTTGGTATGTTGCAACAAACCGTTACAAATAAAATTTTGTTACCGCCGAATGCAGAAGATTTAATTTTGGGTTCAAGAGGCGCGGAAACAGGTAGTGGCGTAATGGATTTGCCTGATGAGGCGTTGATTTGCTCTTGTGAAGCGGTTACGAAAGGTCAAATTTATTCACAAGTTACTGATAATGAATGTTTTACAGTTGATTCCATTAAAAAATGTACCAAAGCGGGTACAGGTTGTGGCGGTTGTGTGCCGATGGTGAAAGATTTGATTCAAGGTTCGATGAAAAAAATGGGTCGTGTCGTTCGCAATATTATTTGTGAACATTTTGACCACACCCGACAAGAATTATTTGATTTGATGAAAATCAAAAAAATTAAAACGTATGATTTAGCACTTGACACGTTGGGCAAAGGGCATGGTTGCGAAGTGTGTAAACCTGCGATTGCGTCCATTATGGCGAGTCTTTGGAATGAACCGATTCAAAAACAACCTGCGATTCAAGATTCTAATGACCGTTTTATGGCGAATATTCAAAAAGGGGGGAGTTATTCTATCGTTCCGCGCATCCCTGGGGGAGAAATTACGCCTGAAAAGTTGATTGTCATGGGGCAAATCGCCAAAAAATGGGGACTTTATACGAAAATTACAGGTGGTCAACGGATTGATATGTTTGGCGCACTTATAGGAGATTTACCTTATATTTGGGAAGAATTGATTGCGGCGGGTTTTGAATCGGGTCATGCGTATGGGAAAGCGTTGCGGACGGTGAAAAGTTGCGTTGGTTCGACTTGGTGCCGCTTTGGGTTGCATGACGCGGTGACTTTTGCGATTGAAATTGAAAATCGGTATAAAGGTTTGCGCTCGCCGCATAAGTTAAAATCGGCGGTTTCGGGCTGTATTCGGGAGTGTGCAGAGGCAAATTCTAAGGATTTTGGGTTGATTGCGACTGAAAAAGGTTGGAATTTGTTTGTTTGTGGTAATGGTGGTTCCAAACCTGCTCATGCAAAACTGTTGGCTGCCGACCTCGACAGCGAAACTTGTATCAAATATATTGACCGTTTTTTAATGTTTTACATCAAAACCGCAGAGCCTTTGACGCGCACTTCGGTTTGGTTGTCCAAAATGGAAGGTGGCATGGATTATTTGAAGGAAGTCGTTATACATGATGCGTTAGGCATGGCGGCGCAGTGGGAAATTGAAATGGATAGCCTTGTCGGGACGTATCATTGTGAATGGAAAAATGCCGTCGAAACGCCCGAAATTCGCAAACGTTTTAATCATTTTGTGAATACGACGGAAAAAGATCCATCTGTTAAATTTGAAAATCTGAGAGAACAAAAAAAAGCAACTTGGTAAGCTGTTGAATTAGGATTTTAAGGATTCAATAAGATTGATTTTCAAGATAGTATAACGTTTGGAGGGTTTGAAACCCTCCAAACGTTGTTGTCGGTCAAATCCTAATTTAGATATTAAAATTAAAATCAATGAATCAAATTTCTAATATAAAATGGGTTGCTGCTTGCAATACGGCTGATGTACCCGAAAATGGAGGTGTTTGTGCCTTAATTCAGGGCGAACAAATCGCTATTTTTCATTTTGCGCGCCTCAATCAATGGTTTGCGACTCAAAATGAATGTCCGCATAAAAAACAAATGGCATTATCACGCGGCATGATAGGCACACAAGGCGATGAGCCAAAAGTGGCTTGTCCGTTTCATAAAAAAACGTTTTCATTGGAAAGTGGTCAATGTTTGTCGGGCGATGCTTTTTCGATTAAAACGTATCCTGTGCAAATCGAAAATGGACAAGTTTTTATTGGTTTTGAGTTATAATTTCGTAAGCCATTTGTAAAATAAACGTGCGTCAAGCTTCAACCGTTGTCCATTATCCATAAGTGTTTTTCGATGAAAAGAGCAAAATTGGATTCGTATAAACGTCGGCAAGGTTTAAAACCTTGCCGACGTTAGCGATATTTTCCTAATAAAATTTTAGGATGCTCAACAAAAGAGATTTATTTGAGTTTTCAAATTTTCTTAAAATGCCTTATTTCCTGATTCAAAAACTTTAAATTAAAACATATAACAGTCGTGTTTGTTTCATAGGAAAATCAACCGAATATGTTATTAAAAATTAGAAAAATTGCTTTTCCTTTGCTGGCTTGTTTGACGCTTGCCAGCGTTTATTTTACCTTTCAATTGCGTTTTGCCTTTGATTTTAAACAGTTTTTCCCCGATAAAGACCCTGATAACACCTTTTTTCAGCAATTTGTCAAGGATTTTGAACCTGATGATAATTTCTTATTAGTGGCTGTTCAACGCGATTCAGGTGTTTTTGACAGTACTTTTTTGGCAAAAATTCATGATTTCACCTTGCAAGCGCGGGATTTGCCCTACATCAAAAGTACGCAATCGCTGACTAAAATTCAATTACCTGTCAAAACCGCTTTTGGCATTACGGCGATTCCTGCGATACACCTCGACGCGCCTGAAGCCTATGCAAATGACCGCGAAAAGTTGTTACAAGACCCGCGTTTTGTTAAAAACCTTATTGATACGGCGGGTAAAACGTTGGTGGTTTTGCTCAAAACCCGTGACTCCATTGATTTAGCCGCCGCCGAAATTTTGATGCCTGTGTTAGATTCATTGGTGCAAACCTTTGATTTTCAAGCCTATCACTTTATGGGCAGTGCCAATTTTCAAAAAGAATTGGTCAAAGTCGAGAAACGAGAAGTCGCTATGGCAACCGCGATTGCTGCCGTTTTGGTGGGTTTGATTTTATGGATTATCTTCCGAAAATGGGCAAGCGTGATGATTGCCTTACTTTCGGTTGGCTTAGGGATGCTCTTTTTTCTGGGCTTATTGGGGGCTTGGGGACGCGATTTGAGTGTGATGGCGGCTTTATACCCTGTTTTGATGGTAATCATTGGTACATCCGATGTTATACATATGCTTTCTAAATATATTGATGAATTGAGGCGTGGAAACACACCGAATGAAGCGATTGCTATTACCATCAAAGAAATTGGTTTAGCCACCTTGATGACAGCAGTAACCACCGCAATTGGTTTTGCAACCTTAGTGACGAGTCGTATTATCCCGATTCAAGAGTTTGGAGTCAACGCCGCAGTGGGTGTTATGGTGGCTTATGTGACTGTTTTGTTGGTGACATTGGCAATTATGCCTTTTTTTAAGGCAGAACAACTCATTCAAATGCAAACTGGGAATACCCGAGTCGAGATTTTAATGGAAAAAATTTATCATATTACTCGAAATCATGGCAAATGGATTGGCGGTTTGACGGTTTTACTCTTAGCGATTTGTACGATTGGCATTTTTAATATTAGAACGAATTATACGATTGCTAAAAATCTACCGCTTTATGAGAAGGTGACGGAGGATTTTTATTTTTTTGAAAAAAACTTTGCGGGTTTTCGCCCTTTGGAATACGCTGTTTTTGCTCAAAATCAACATCGGGCAGATGATTTTGAAGTTTTGAAAGAGATGGAAAAAGTCGAAAAACATTTGAAAAGCGTAGATGCGATTCGTTCCGTAACTTCGATGACGATGGTTTATAAAAGCATTCATCAGTTAAACAATGGTAATTTGCCCAGAAATTTCTGTCTGCCCGAAGATTCTATTGGTTTTAGTGCATATCAAACGTTGGCAAAAAAAATGCCTGCGGCACATTTGAACGTTTTGTTGAGCAAAGATGGTTCAAAAGCGCGGATTGCAACGCGAATTTTGGATTTAGGGGCGGATTCAGTCATGGCAATCGGCGACAAAATCGATGTTTGGATTGCTCAAAATACGGATTCGACGATTGCAAAATTCAAACGAACTGGAACGGGTTACATCATTGACAAAAATGCAACTTACATTCGCGCCGATTTATTGGAAGGCATTGCTTGGGAAGTGGGTTTGATAGCGATTTTGATGGGTTTTTTGTTTAAAAAAGCGCGAATGGTGGTGATTTTCTTGATTCCCAACCTGATTCCCTTGTTTTTTGCAGGTGGGATGATAGGATTTTTGGGCGTTGATTTGGATGCGAGTATTGCAATGGTTTTTACGGTCGTATTTGGGATTGCGATTGATGATACGATACATTTTTTGAGTAGTTTCC
>JAAFJT010000039.1 GCA_013298955.1 Chitinophagales bacterium | reverse complement strand
AAAATATGAATCCGATTACCCTCTCGAAACGCGGCGAAAAAGCATCCGAAACGGTGATGCGTGTCGATTTGAACCTCTATTTTGAGGCAATTGAAAATATTTACCATGAACATGACAATCCAAATGGCGGTTTCCCCCTCAATGTAGCTGAAAATAAGTTGAGTTGGGCGATGTTGAAAGCGAAATTGGAAAGCATTTCAAGGACGCAACCGATTCCTGATTGGGTTGCGGGCTATACTTCCACTTTGGGTTTGCCGCCATTTAGGAAGGCATTGGCGCATTTTTTATCCAAATTTTTAACAAAATGCCCGATTGACCCCGATAAAATGGGGATTTCGCCGGGCGCAACAGGTGTGATTGAAGTGACTGCGTTTATTTTGGGCGATGCAGGCGATGTGGCGGTCTTTCCCGCGCCTTGTTATCCTGTTTATAAAAATGATATTGGCAGCATATCTGGATTAGAAAGATATGATTTAATTACGCATCATGAGTTGGCAGACCTTCAAAATGGATTATTGCTGGATATTCCACACTTAGAAAAAGCCCTTGCAGCCCTTCAAAAGGCAGGAAAATGTTTTAAAATGTTGGTTTTGACCCATCCTGATAACCCAACAGGCGGCATTTATGAAACCGCACAATTGGAAAAAATCGCGGATTGGTGCATTTCAAAAGAAATTCATTTGGTCGTCAATGAGATTTATGGCTTATCGTTAATCAATACGCATCATCCCGAAATTGCAAATGATTATGCGAAAAGAATTGATTTTCAATCATTTGCGCAACTAATGGAAATTAAAAAAAGCCCGTATTTGCATTATTGGTATGCCTTATCGAAAGATTTTGGGATTTCTGGATTTAGAGTAGGCTTAGTTTATTCTCATAACGAAACGTTTATAAAAGCGTATCAAAATATTAATTTAGGACATACGATTTCCAATCATACGCAATGGTTGCTGCAAATGTTGATGGAAGATGACGATTTTATGGATGATTACATTCGACACAATCAACGCGCTTTGACCGAATCTTATGTGGTGGTAGTACGATATTTGAAAAATTTAAAATTGCCTTATGTGCCATCGTATGGTAGTTTATTTGTTTGGTTGGATTTATCCGAATTTTTAGAAGCCAATACGCCCGAAGCAGAAGTAGCTTTTTGGACAGCTTTTTATCGCGGTACAGGCATCTTGCTCACGCCCGGAGCTGGTTTTGGACACACCAAACAGGGACAATTCAGAATGGTTTTCCCATATATTTCAAAATCTGATTTGAAAGTAGCGATGGAACGATTTAGTGCTTTTGTCAAAGCGAAACGATATGCATCACAAATTTAAGTAGTTGAATCGAAATAAACTATCAAAATGCAACTCATTGATAATCAACGTATTCGTATTGAATCAAGGTCGGCGAGGTTGCAACCTCGCCGACCTTTTGGATAGGTTATTTCAATTGAACTACTTTATCGCTTTAATCTTTCAAAAATAATGTATTTTTGCGGTAAAATCAAAAAGCGCATATGCCGACCAATCAAAAAGCAGCCGATATTATTCGGGAAGTCCGCGATATTTTCACGGCGCACCTTGAACAAACAGGGTGTCGCAAAACGCCAGAACGCTACGCCATCCTTGAAGAAATTTATAGGCGCGATGACCATTTCGACGCAGAAGCCCTGTATATCCATATGAAAAATCAGAGTTATCGGGTCAGTCGTGCCACCGTTTACAACACGTTGGAACTCTTGGTGCATTGCGATTTGGTCAAAAAACATCAATTTGGCAAAAATTTGGCGCAATATGAAAAATCGTTTGGATTTAAACAACATGATCATGTGATTTGCACGCAGTGCAGCACCGTGACGGAGTTTTGTGACCCGCGCATCCAAAATATCAAAACAATGATGGGAGACATTTTGAATTTTGAAATTACACATCATTCTTTAAACTTATATGGTTTATGTCACGCTTGTCAGAAAGAGCGCGATTATCATCGGCAAGGAGATTTTTTATTAAACGATTAATTTATATTTTTTATTTGAAAACCATTAATTATCAATAAAATATGAAAGTAGATGTATTACTTGGTCTCCAATGGGGCGACGAAGGAAAAGGTAAAATTGTGGATTATCTCGCGCCACGTTATGACATCGTGGCAAGATTTCAAGGCGGACCCAATGCGGGACATACGTTAAAATTTGGTGGTAAAAAGTATGTGTTACATACCATTCCATCTGGTATTTTTCGAGAAAATTTGATAAATGTTATTGGAAATGGGGTGGTGATTGACCCGATTACCGTCGAAAAAGAATTGCATTTATTGAAAGAAACAGGGGTTTCGTTTTTGAAACGCTTGTTTGTGGCGAAAAAAGCGCATTTGATTTTGCCCACACACCGATTGTTAGATGCGGCGAGTGAAGCGATGAAAGGCAAAGAAAAAATTGGTTCTACGTTGAAAGGCATTGGACCGACCTACATGGATAAGACGGGGCGTAATGGTTTGCGGGTTGGTGACATATTGTTACCCAATTTCTTGGACAAGTATAATCGATTGAAAAACAAGCATTTAGAATTATTAAAAATATATCCTGCGTTATATGATTTTCCATTAGAAGCGGAAGAAGCTAAATGGTTTTCTTCGTTGGAAACCTTAAAATCGTTGCAACTCATTGATTGTGAATACTATATCAATGAGGCTTTGCGTGAAGGTAAACGCGTTTTGGCGGAAGGGGCGCAAGGCTCCATGTTGGATGTCGATTTTGGCACGTATCCGTTTGTGACTTCTTCCAATACGATTACGGCGGGCGTATGTAGTGGTCTCGGCGTTGCGCCGACGGCGGTGGGCGAAGTGATTGGCATCACGAAAGCATATTGTACGCGAGTCGGGTCGGGTCCATTTCCGACGGAATTGAATGATAGTATGGGCGAATTTTTGCGCAAAGAAGGGGCAGAATTTGGTTCGACGACAGGACGGGCGCGTCGATGTGGTTGGATTGATTTACCTCAATTGAAATACGCCATCATGTTGAATGGCGTGACGCAAATCGGCGTGACTAAAATGGATGTTTTAAATAGCTTATCAGGTATTCGATTGGCGACACATTATAAGTATCAAGGAGATACACATACGAATATACCATATGATATAACGGAAATCCCTGTGGAACCCGTTTATGAAACCGTGAAAGGTTGGGAACAATCGTTGGAAGGCATCACGCATTTAGAGGATTTGCCCAAACAAGCCGTTGCGTTTTTAGATAAAATTGCAGCGTATTTGGGCGTTCCGATTACCATCGTTTCGACGGGTCCTGAGCGAGAAAAATTGATTACCTTGCCTAAGCATTTTGAAATTTTTTAATGGCTCTCTGACAAATTCTGTGGAAAAGAGTAGGTTACGGAAACCTTAAAAGTTTCCGTAACCTATGCGGCATCTTCAAAGTGCGGCAAGTTGCAACTTGCCGCACTTTTTCCACTGCTTTCGTTTGAAATTGAAAAGCAAAAAGAGTACACAAGGGATGTGCAACCTAAAAATCTATTTGGGCAAGTGGGTCGATTTTTATCCCTAACTTTGTACCATTGTAAACTCAAATAACCTCAAAAAACAAGGTGTGAAAAAAAGATTGGATTAGGATTTAGCATTTTATTCCTTTTAAGTGTGTGTATTTACCATTTGGAAGATTTCAAAATCCTTCAAACGCTATCATACTTATAATATTTTATTTTTAAATGATTGAATTACAATCAATTATGGCAATACATATTTTAGAAACTGTAACGCGTTTAAATCGCCCTTTGTCAGAAGTTTTTGATTTTTTTAGTCGCGCCGAGAATTTGAATAAGCTCACGCCGCCTGAATTAGAGTTCAAAATACTGACTCCACTGCCAATAAACATGCAAAAAGGGACGCAAATTGATTACAAAATCAAACTTTCGGGCATTCCCTTCAAGTGGCGCACTCGGATTACGGCTTATGAACCGCCGTATCGATTTGTGGACGAACAAGAATCGGGTCCCTATCGGATTTGGCATCACGAACACCAATTTGAAGACAAAGGCGACCATGTTTTAATGACCGACCGCGTTCAATTTCTATCGCCCGGTTGGTTTTTAGAGCCGATTATCAACAAATGGTTTATAGAACCGCGTGTGAAAGCCATTTTTGAGTACCGCACCCAACAATTAAAAAACCTTTTTTAAGGAATGAATCGCACTTAATCTCCGCAAATTTTGCGGAGATTAAGGCGTATAGTTGCCGCATTAAAAAAAAAAACATGCGTTACATTCGTCAACAAAAAAATAGAGCAACTTTTTCATAGAACCTTCCGCAAATTACTGCACTTTTCGACCGCCAGCAACCCGCGATAAGGTTTCTGTTTTCCGTACTTTATCCAAATCCACCATCAACGCCGCAAAAGCACTCGCACCCGCCGCCCAATACACTTTTTCGTCATAATGCACTTTTCCTTGTCTATCTTGCCAATCTGTTGCCAATAAAACATACGTTCCACCGCGTTTTGGATTCGGTCCGAAAGTCAAATAGCGTTTATCATTGCCTTCATCGAAACTCACCGCAAATTTATCATCCTTCACGCGAAATAAAAACACGCCGGGCGTACCTCTGCGAATCCGTACTTCTTCCACTTCGCGCCCTTGCACGATTTTAATTTTTCCAGCGATAATGTCACCTTTTGCATGGGTTGCATCGCGGTAAATCACCACATCTTCGGAGAGATAAAATTGAATTTTCTTCAAATTATCGTCTGAATTGCTCACATCGCGCAACGTATTGGCGGTAAAAGGGTGTAAAATAGGGCTGCAACTTGTGCCAAGACAAGCTATCAAAGCCATACTCATCAGCGTATTCAAAATTTTCATAAAATTATTTTTTTAAAATTATAATCCCTTGAAAAACAAAGCATTCAAAATTCAAAACCACCTACAAAAAGGTTTTAAAAATGGCATTTCAGTTCATCAAAAAATGAAATACTTCCAATAGAACGCTAAATTAAGCTCAAAAAACAACCAAAACCCGTTTTTAAGAATACTTTAATACCTTTTAACGTTGATTTAACGTCACAAAAATCAAAAAATCAGTGAAACAAAAATTCCTGTCGGCGCGATGTTTGCACCGTAGCAACCGAATCAAAACACTTTTTTTAACAAAACCGATTCTAAGCTAAAACGTGTTATCAAACATTCCAAAACAGACAACGGAATTACTTTTTTGTATCAAAACCATTATAGTTCATCATTCAAAAACCTAAAATATGAGAACAACGAACCACTCGTTTGCCCGTTTGGGCAAAGCATTTTTGCTGTTGGCGGCTGCTTTCACTGCGAACCCAACAGCACAAGCGGATTGCGTATATGAAAAAGTCTTGACGGGTCAAGAGTTTGGCGTAGGCGTGATGTTGACTTGGGGGACTTCGACCGAAACGAATAACTCCGTTTTTACGGTGGAGCGTTCTGAGAATGGCATTGATTTTCAACAAGTTGGAACGGTGCGCGGCGCGGGTACTTCCCGTAAAGCGAAGGCTTACAACTTTTTGGATGCTGCTGCCAATGGTCAAAAAATCTATTATCGCTTGAAACAAGTTGATAATGATGGTACAGCGAGTCACACAGACCCCATTTCGGTCAAAAAAGTGATGGAAAATCAAATGGTAGTCGTTAAAATGTCCTCAGAGGCTTCTAACAAAGGTTTTGAAGTGACTTTGGATGCGGCTGCGGAAGGTGAATTGACTTGCTTGGTCAAAAACACGCAAAACCAAACCGTCATGCAACGCACGCAACGCCTTATCAATGGCTTGAATACGGTTGCTATCGACATGAAAGGTTTTCCAGAAGGCATTTACAAATTGGTTTTGGTTCGGGATAAGGAAGAAGAAACCCTTGTTTTGCGCAAAACGCGGGAAGATATGGATTCCAATTCTAATGTAGCGTCTGATAGAAAGGCGAAACCTGCTAAAAATTAAAAGGAACCAAAGAAACACTGAGTGTCATTTTTCACATATCAAAGCGTTTTGTCGGTTCGCCGATAAAGCGTTTTTTTTATGCATACGCATCGTAGTCGGGAACTGCGTAGGTTTCGGAAACCTTGAAGGTTTCCGAAACCTACGATGCTTTTTTGAATTTGGCATGATTTTTATTAAGATGTTGCATGTAGGTTTTTAATATAATTAAAAAACTTGCCTTATACGAAGCATCATAAGAAATTGTTCGACTGTTACCTAAAACCCCATCCCTTTTTTTGGAAACATTTTTCAAGAAAATGTGGATAACTATGTGGATAACTTTTTGTTTTAATAACAAAATTGCACCTAAATCATTGAATTACAATGAATTAGGTGCATTTCCCGTTTAAAGTTATCAACATAAAATGTGGATAACTTTTTTCACTAAAACGGATTAACTTAAACAAGTTCGCAATCCATACAATCCATTGGATTCAATAATTGACCGTTTTTTCGGATTTCAAGGTGGATATGATTTTGCATCGGCGCACCATATTTTTCCGCAATCGCTTGGCAAATCGCAATCGGTTCTCCGCGCTTGACTTGCTGCCCTACTTTATCAGTCGTGCAATACATCATTTTAATTTCATATCCATTCGGATTACTCAATACTACTATTTTATAGGTTGAATCATTGGAATACGCAACGCCTTGACGCACAATGAGTCCACTCATCGGCGCAAGCACAACTTGACCTTTTTTGCATAAAAAATCCGCGCCTTCATGCACATGTCCTGTCCGCGAAGCTCCAAAATGTCCATCACCTTTCGCATCAACGCGCAATCGCATCGGCTGCAAAATCGGTGATAAACGCTGCGAATCATCCGTATTTGTTTTGTTAGCTTGTTTAGCATCCTTATTTGCTTTGTAAAAATACAAAAAAGCACCGCCAACAACCCCTACAATGATTTCAAACCAACCAAAATTACTTTCCATTTTATTATAATTTGTTCCATGAATATACAATTGGAACGCGGATGACACAGATAGGGCGGATTTTCGCAGATTTTTTTATTTAAACACATCATTTTAATTCTTGAAAAATCAAATCTGTGAAAATTCGCCCTATCTGTGTCATCCGCGTTCCAATTTCACCTACACTTTTTCCAACAGTAAATCCAAGCCAATATCCGTTCGATAATACTTGTTTTCAAACTGAATTTGTTGCGCCACTTGATTGGAAATCGCCAATGCCGATTCAATATCCGTCCCCAAAGCCGTCACCGCTATCACGCGCCCGCCATTTGTGACCAATTTGCCATCAGGCAGCGAGTGCGTACCCGCGTGAAACACCAATGCCGACTCGTTTTTCGGGATATTGGTAATCACATCGCCTTTTTTATAATCATTCGGATAGCCACCCGCCGTCAGCATAACGGTTGTAGCCGTCCGACGGTCTTGCAAAATGCTCGCTTCTGCCAAACGCCCTTTATCCAACAAATCAAACAATTTGACCAAATCATTGCGCAAACGCGGAATCACTACTTCGGTTTCAGGGTCACCCAATCGGCAATTGTACTCAATCACAAAAGGTTCGCCTTCTACGCTAATCAAACCAATGAAAATGAAGCCTTTATAAATAATATTTCTTGTTTTTAAATGCTGAATTGTTGGAATAATGATGCGTTCTTCCACTTTCGCCATCATCGTTTTATCGACAAAAGGTACAGGCGAAACCGCGCCCATCCCGCCCGTATTCAAACCTGTATCGCCTTCGCCCACTCTTTTATAGTCTTTTGCAACCGGCAAAATTTTATAATTGGAACCATCTGTCAACACAAAAACGGAAAATTCAATCCCTTTCAAAAAGGCTTCAATCACGACTTTGGAACTTGCCGCACCAAATTTCCCATCCAACATCGCTTTCAATTCGCGTTCTGCTTCGCGTAACTCATTGATTATCAATACCCCTTTTCCGGCTGCCAATCCATCCGCTTTCAATACATAAGGCGGTTTTTGGGTTTTCAAAAAATCCACGCCTTGTTGATAATCATTCACTTCGCAATAAGCCGCCGTTGGAATATTGGCTTCTGCCATAAATTGTTTGGCGAAAGCCTTGCTGCCTTCCAATTGCGCACCCGCTTTCGACGGCGCAATGATGGCAATATGTTTTAAGGCTTCATCAGCTTTGAAAAAATCCCAAATCCCGCGCACCAAAGGTTCTTCGGGACCCACCACCACCATTCCGATGCCGATTTTTAAAACAAATTTTTTAATTTTTTCAAAATCGTTGATAGGGATAGGGACATTGGTTCCATGTGCAGAGGTTCCGCCATTGCCGGGGGCAATGAATATATTTCTGCAAAGCGGACTTTGCTTCATTTTCCAAGCTAAGGCGTGTTCACGTCCGCCCCCTCCGAGTATTAAAATATTCATATTCAATGATTTATGTAATTAACTGGTTTTTATAGGATAAATTGGAACGCGGATGACGCGGATTTTCACGGATTTTTTGTTTGTGATACGATTGGAATACAGATAATGTAGATTAAGCAATTTTAACAATTTTTTGTTTTATACTTCGCAAACGATACTTTTGCGATACAGTTGGAACACGGATGACACGGATTGGGCGAATTTGCACGGCTTTTTTTTTAAATGCATAAATAGAATTTTAAAAAAAATCCGTGCAAATTCGCCTAATCCGTGTCATCCGTGTTCCAACTGTACCTTAAATTTTAATTAAATAGGATTAACCAATCCTATTCCAATCACTATTAATTTTAAGTCTTTAGATGTATCTTATGGCTGTTGGAATAGATTTTTCTTACAAAATCCGGCTTTTTGCCAAAGTTTAAAACAAACCCTAATTCAATATTGCTTGCTTTTAAATAATTTTGCAATTGCAATTCATGTTTATCAATAATAGATTCACTTGCTTTCAATTCGAGTATAATAATATTATTGACAACTAAATCCGCAAAATATTCGCCAACTTCTATTTGCTTATAAAAAACGGGACAACGTTTTTGAGGCAGCACTTCTAATCCTTTGTTTTTTAATTCAAGGTAAAGCGCATTTTGATACACTCTCTCTAAAAAACCATAACCTAATTGATTATAAACTTCATAAAAAGAATTTAAAATACTGTCTGTCAATGATTTATGTATGAGCATAGTATGTGTAGTTTTTTAAAATTAAGAAATAAAAAATACAATTTAATCCATCTTATCCGCCATGCAATTCATATCCTATTTTCAAAGCGCAATATTATTCAAAAATTCGGAACTTTATAGTTTTGAATTTTTTTTTTCAAAAAAAATTTACTTTGAGTAATATTAGTATACTATTGAAACACGGATGACGCGGATTGGGCGGATTTTCACGGATTTTTTATCAGAATACTATTGGAACGCGGATTGGGCGGATTTTCACGGATTTTTTATCAGAATACTATTGGAACGCGGATTGGGCGGATTTTCACGGATTTTTTATCAGAATACTATTGGAACGCGGATTGGGCGGATTTTCACGGATTTTTTATCAGAATACTATTGGAACGCGGATTTTCATGGATTTTTTTATTGTTATTATTTTTACGGATTATAATTTGTATCAAAATAAAAAATCCGTGCATTCGCGTTCCAATATACTAATAAAAATCCGCGTCATCCGTGTTCCAATAGTATTCTGATAAAAATCCGTGAAAATCCGCCCAATCCGCATCATCCGCGTTCCAATAGTATCCTAACAAAAAATCCGTGAAAATCCGCCCAATCCGCATCATCCGCGTTCCAATAGTATCCTAACAAAAAATCCGTGAAAATCCGCCCAATCCGCGTCATCCGCGTTCCAATAGTATCCTAACAAAAAATCCGTGAAAATCCGCGTCATCCGCGTTCCAATAGTATCCTAATTTCTCAAAATAAAGATAAATATTTTAATCATTTACAAACATATGAAAATCAATTGTTTAATTATTGTTCTAATTCTTTTGATGAGCAGTTGTAATCCGACTCTTGAAAATTGCGATACTCAAAACTGGTTTAAAACGAATCCGAAAATCAATCTAACAGGTGGGCGGAATGAATTGCATGGTTATTTATTTTGCTATCCGAGCGATTTTATCGCGCCGCGCAATGCTCATTTGACTGAAAACGATACGCTCACGGCATTCGCGCCTAAGGATACGGTCAAAATTCAATATTACATTGGCAAGGTGATTCCACATAAAAACTGCCCCGAAACCCCTGAAGAACATCAAAAAATCGTTGAAAAATTGGATTCTATCGTTGAAAAAGCTCAAAATCAGCCAAATGCACCTTTGAAAAATGCTAAAATCATTCATTTTTGTCGGAATCAAGAAGATTTAAACATGCTTTTTTGGGCGGAAACGAAAAGTCATACGCTATTATATGGTGTCATGTTGTCCGAAATTCCGATGCAAGGTGATTTGCAAGAATCGTATATGATGTTTAAGATTCCAAAATCACAATACAAACAATATGAATCTATACTTGCTGCTATGAGTCCCAATTTTGGACATTTTTTTTAACACATAGTTCACATAGGGGGACATAGGACACATAGGGCAGATTGCCCCTATGTGAACCCCAAACGCCCTGCCTTTCCAATCTGCCCTATGTGTCCTATGTCCTCCTATGTGAACTATGTGTTAAAAAACCAAAAAGGATTGATAACAAAATTGCAATTATCACAATGATACCCGCTTGCCACCACCAATCTAAATCAGGCAGTACTATTGGAATTTTAAACGCAAAAATACACAATAAAATAGCGTATAAAATATATTTTACGAAATGTTTATAATCGATAGATAATTTTAATAATTTTTTAGCTAAAAGAATTTGTGCTATCAACGCGCCCATTTGGGTTGCGCAAGCAACTATTGCTGCGCCGACACCTTGATACATTGGAATTAATATTAAGTTTAAAACAATGTTTAAAATACAGATTATCAAAAAAGTACGACTTAATTCCATTAAAAAACCGCCTGCTGTCAACAACGCTCCATAAATGTAGGAACCCAAAGCCGTTCCAACAAAAGCAAACATTAAAAATCCTAAAATATCGCCCGCCGACGCACTGCAATTCGGGTAAAGTAAGGTCATGATTTCCTGTCGGAACGGCAAAATCGTCATCGCGCCCGCGATTGAACCTGCCCAAATCCAATCGCTACTCAATTTTAACAAATCATTTACGCTTTCTTTTGCCTTCAATCGCTTCGCAAACATGGGCAACAAGAGTCCTGCAAACAAAAATCCGATGATATTTGCCGCTTCATACAAGCGATATGCGGATGCGTACATGCCCGCTTGTGCTTTTCCGTCAGGTAATAAACGTTCTATCAACAATTTGTCGGTTTTAGTGGCGAGTGTCATTAACAAAACGGTTAAGGCATAAGGATAACTGTGGCGCAAAATGACCCACAATATTTTTGTATTAAATTTATAATTAAAAATTTTAATTTCTTGCACAATACATTGATAACCAATGATTACGGCAAGGGTTAAACTCAATGTTTGAGCGTAAATAAAGGCATTTAATTCAAAATGAGGTGCTAAAAAGGGCAACCATAACAACGCACTTGCTAACAAAACCAAACAAAATTTGTCTAAAACCGAAAACCAACTATCGGTTCGATACCAGCCTAAACCTGCAATACAAGACCGAAAATAAAGGATTAAAGAACTCAAAATGCCATTCAGCGTCAGCAAAGCAATGATTTTAAAATATTTTGTTTCATAATTAAATGCAAAAAAAAGGGCAATTGTTATCACAGCGTATAATCCGCACAAGCCAAGTTTCAAAATAAAAATAATGGGGAAATATTTATGCAGCAATTTAGGCGATTGTGCAATCAACCTATTATTGAAACTTTGAATACCGAAGTCATTGACAATCATGGATAAAAATGCCAAATCGGTCAATACTGCATACATGCCATAGGCTTCCGCGCCCACCCGATTTTGCACGGTTCGGTCAATGCCGAAAATGAAAAATGGTTTTATCAATAAATTGACGGCGATTAAAAAAAATAAATTGAGGGAAAAGGTTCTATTCAAAATTATTTTTTTAAACGAAATAAAAAATCTTTGAATGCGGGTTGAACCGAATTAAAAGCGGTTTCATCGAAATTAGATTTGCCGTACCAAACGCGCTCAAATATTAAAGTCACTTGTTGGAAAGCGGCAAAATGATTATTTTCTTTTAATTCAAACAAATAATGTTGATTTGTTTTTTCTTTTTTCCAACGAATCCAATTCGATAAAGTCAGTTCTTTTAAAATAGACAAATAGTATAATCGGATTGCAAGTGTAAATTCTTTATTATCAATTGCTTTTTGCAAATGTGGGTCTATATCAACCGTTTCTAAATTTGCCTCTAATTCATCCAAACGGAGTGAAGCCGAATTTAAAACAATTTTTTTAGATTTCGGTGCAAATAAATTGCCTGCATGGATCATTTTCAAAACCAAAAAAGAAAGCAAACAGCCAGCCGCCATGATAAAAAGCCATTTGGCAATTTCGCCCCAAATGCCCAACATTTTTGGGTCAAAATGCCAATTTCGAGGCTTTTTTGCGACTTTCGGCGGCGGCGTTTTTTGCGCACGCTCTACAGAATAATCAATATTTTTCGTGATTTCGCGCCAATGATTGAGGTCTAAATCACGGCGGGGCGCGTTTTTTTTGTAATAATTCGGGTCTGCGGTTGCATTTTTGTCTTTTGGGCGCACAGGTGTTTCATAAGATTCAACGGATTGCACCAAATCATCTTCCTCTGAATCTTTCGTAGATTGACCTATAACCCATTGTAAACTAACGCCAAAAAGCAATATTGCCAAATAATATTTTTTCATAATCATTTTTTAGAATAAAAGAAGGTTTGTCTAAACTTGTATTTTTTGGATTCATTGGATTTTTTTCATAAAAAAATCAATGAATCCAAAAAATACAAGTTTAGACAAAAGTAATACAAGTTTGTTTAAAAACGAAAACGCATTTGTATTTTACAATCCGTTCGCCTATTACCTACTGTTTTGTCCAATCCAGAGCCAATAGAGCGTTGATTTTGCCATATCGTGCGGGCAAATCGCGCCTCTAAAAGCCATTTTGAATTGGGTTCATAACCCAAATTTACATAAAAGCGACCGCCTTTAAAATACAATCTTGAAATTGTATAATTAGACATTAAATCATTTTCATAAGCGTAAATCACTGATTCAAAGTTATCAGTATCAAAATAAGTGAATCTCGTATTGGCATGAAAGCGCAAATTTTTGGGTTTCCAAAACAAATCTTGATATATCATAAAACCACTTTTTGTCCGCGTCTGCACCCATTCTGCCCGATTTGCACCCTTCCAATGTCGCGCTAATGGATATTGAATCTGGATGCGCAGATGTTGTCGTTTTGTAAAAAAAGTGGTATCTTCTTCGGGTTGAAACAAGGATTTATGCTTGATTTGAAACAAAAACGATGTTTTTTTTTGTTGAAAAGCCGCATTAAACAGCAATTCATTGCCTGTCCGAATACTCGTGCGCCATATATCCGCGTAACCTGTGAGCGTCCAACGCTTTTGTGGCACATATTGAAAACCAATGTATAAACCATTTTCATCTTTCACGCGACTGTTTTCACCAAAACTGGTTGCAGCAAAAGCATGGTATTTTGCATCAAAAAAACGATGTAATAAAATGATTGTCAAAGGTTTACCTATTGAAAAAGAAATACTATTACTCGTAGCAATCGCTCCATTTTTCGATAAAGCCATTTCACCAAACAAATGTTTATTGCCCATCATCGCATTATAATCCATACTCATATTCATTAAAAAAGAGCCTTTGAAGGGAAAAGGCGTTTGTTCGGTTGCTCGTGGATTCAAAGGATATTGAAATTGATGCGTGATGATATTAGCACCTATTTTAATTTGTTGAAATTGTTTTTCCCACCTGCCGCCATTCGTCCAGATGCCAACTGCATTGCGCCGATTGATTTCGCTTTCCGTTCTATGCAATCCTGTGAAGGATAAAGCATTGATTTTCATTTGTTTAAGCGTTCCATCAAAGCGGCGATAGGAGCTAAAAAGATGAATAGCTGTTTTTTCACCCAATGCAATCGTTGCCGCCGCGCCGCGCAAAAAATCATTTTCATTCACAGACCGATACGCTTGCAAAACAGGTGCGGTGTTTTCCAAAGTGAGTGCAGCAGCCGATTTTCCAATCGTAAAACCGTTGTTATGAATCAAACCTTGTCCCAATCGCGCCGAAAAATCGCCCAAATACAATTTTTTGACCCTCGAAATGGGATATTTCATCTGAAAATGAAGGCTTTTAAAATCGGAAAACGATGTTTCGCCTGCATCTTTTTCTAAGGTGCAACCATAGGAAATGTCATTGGAAAAACGATAACCATAGCGCGTGTATGTACTGTTGGAATTACCTTGATAACCGCCATTCGTTTCTGATTTCAAAAAACCAACCGAAGGTTCTACGCGCCGCGCCACTCGAACATAAATTTGGTGCGAACCGCGCTGTAAACGCTCCGCAAACGACAAAGTAGGTGCGTCTTTCGCTGCATCTACGGTTACAAAAGGCAACAATTTGTTGATAATATCCGATTTCCACAAAGATTGCAATTCATAAAGTGTTAAAAGAGAGCCATTTTTTTGACGATAATTCAAAAAATCATTGATTTCAAAATCGGATAATAAACGCAATGCTTTTAAATCATCCTGTGTAGCGCGATTGAGTTCGATAGGATGCTGTTTGAAATGATTTAAATATTCATATTCTGCATCATATTCAAAAGGCGTTTCAACGCGCCCAATCAATTGATTTTCAATATTTTCTGTTGAAAAATCATTTTGAATATCGGTTTGCGCCCATAAATATTGGATTGAAAAAACGTTGATTAAATAAATAATGGATTGTTTGCTCATAGTTACAAGTTGGTAAATGATTTAAATAATGGAACGCAAAAATAATTGAGTTTTTGATGTTGCCCATTTTTTGTCAAAAAAAATTTGTTCCACAGTTGTAGTTTAAAATAAAATATATAAAAATGATTTATAATAAACGTCATGAAATTTTAAATTTTCTGAAAAAAAAACTTCAAAAACATCGGCAAGATTGCAATCTTGCCACTACTAAACGCATGATTTCTTAAAAGCATAACTTGCGTCAAGTTTGAAACTTGACGCAAGTTTATTTCACACAACATTCCAAAAATCTAAAATTCATGGGTAGGCGGCTTGATTCCTACTGCTTACACAATAGATTGATTCCCAAGATATAACGCTTTACAATTTCAATACGAATCGCTGTTTCCGCCCCTAAAAATCCTTTAATTTGAGCATCGGTCAAATGCGCTTTCGCAAAATCGGTCAACGGTTTCGACAAAGGCATGTACGTCCAATGCCATTTTTCCTCCTGATAACCGTCCGTCCGACCTGCCGAATACGGTTGGCAAAAGCCAAAAGTAGCGGCATGTTGCAACAGCCAATCATACATTTTTTTGCCCGCGCCTGTGGCAAAATATTCATTATTCAAATCATTTAAATCCATATCCGTTCCCCAATGATGTCGAGAAGAACCGGGCATGGAACTAAATTCTAAAATTTTCAAAGCCCGTTGTTGCGGGTCTTGAATATGAGCATATTTGGTCTGCCATTTGGTTTCCCAAATCGCTTTTTGTTGGGCAAAATTGCGGGTTGCGGAAACGATTTTCAACGAAATACCGTCTTTTTTTGCCGCAATCGCCATTTTTTTAAATGCAATGTAGGCTTCTTGTCGCAAATACATCTCTTTTTTATCAGTATATGCTTTATCAATTTTGACAAAACGCTTGTCTTGCGCAGGGTCAAATTTGCCCATCACATACTCGACAGTAGTATTTTGCGCCGAAACGACCGTCGCAAAACACCAACACAATAGGATATTTTTAAACATTTTTTTTCCCAACCAAAATATAGTAATTAAAAATATTTTCCTTCTTTTTCAACAATTGGGTTTGAACTTCAACGCCGCGCCGCGTTAACATAGCAACATATTCGGCTAAATCGTATTGATGCGGATGTAATATATCACCTGGAACTAAGCGAAATATTTTTTTCAAAAACGAATGATTGTGTGCATCAATCGAAACAACTATTGTCGCACCCACTTTTGCAGAATCTATCAATCGGTCTAACGCCAACTCCAAATCGGCAACGTGATTAATGGCATTTAAACAAAATATAATATCGTATTCATTGCGCACATCCAAATCTTCTAAGGGTTGTGTCAAAAAACGAACATTCGGATAATCAAATCGCCTAAAATGAGGCAATTTGCGCTCGTATTCCAATAAAAGTGGGTCGAGCGCGTCCACAGGATAAGGCGCGGGAAAAATCGTAAAAATGCCTGCGGGACCGCAACCAGCATCCAAAATCTTACAATTGGTTTGTAAATTGGATTCCTTCGGCAATGCAATTCCGATTTCTGCAACCAATTGTTGCCAATAATTTTGTTTCCAAGTGGCATATTCAGCCGGTGTGCGCCCGTGCAAATATTGTTGCCACCAACGAATCTCAGCCGCTTGCGCGATTTTCCAACGAAAATTCAAGGTATTGATATTAAAATTTGTTTTATAAATCTAAAAGATTCCGAATCAATTGAATCGGGTTCGCTTTTTGAAAATCTATTTTAAAAAAAATTTGGTTTAAATAATTGGAACTCAATCGGTTTTTTAAGGTTTTTGAATGATAAAGCGGACAATAAATGCCCACATAATCCCCCAATTCTAATGCCAAACCACCTGTTGCCAACCAGCCATCTTCCACACTGACAATCGGACTCGCATTGTGCGCGTAACCCAAATCGAAATAGGGACGCAAAAAAGGTATTTTGGGCATATCCACTTTCAGGTTAAATGCCAATAAATAATCATTCGTAAAACCAACCGTTGGATGTTGACTGCCCAAACCAAACTTCATCCCGCCTTCCGAATTGGGATTGATTTGTTGTTCATAAAAACCATTGGTTTGATTTCGACCTAAAAAATAGTCATCATACCGATAATCATTGAAATTTTGACCCGATAAACCCATGCTGCCCCGCGCAATGGATAAATAATTGCTCGAATTGCGCTGCGTATTTTGTAAAAATTTGCCTGCGTACATCCGAAAATGAATGTTTTTGCCGCGTTCATACATCCAAGTTTGCCGCCATTCCAACCCTGCTTTGAGGTAACTGTCGGATACATCATACGATTGTTGTTCAAAATTTACTTTTAAAAGCGTGTTGGCTAAAACATATTTTTTTTCTAATGAATATGTAAAATCATGAATTGTAATATATTCATTATATCTTGTACCGATTCTGTAACGATAATCGGATTCCCGAATCAAATTGCTGCGCAACTGCGCCCGATGCGTCCAAGTGCTTTGTGGTGACATTTGCCAAAGAACGGAAATTATCGGTTCAAGTTTGGTATAATAAGAAAGGATTTCTGGAACAGGTCTGTAATCAGAAGAAAATCGTTTCAAATTAAGTTCAGGCATAATTTGAACCTTTCCAGCATACATGTAATATTTTAAATGAGCGATGCGCAATTTTAAGCCTGTTCTAAAACTTATCATCGGTGTCAGTGCGTATTCCAATCGGTGTTGCGGCTGTGTATTGTTATAAAAAGCCATTCCAATCATAGTACCATCTGTTGGATTATAACCCAGTACGGGCGAAAGATAGATATTCGTCCTACGAGAATTATCAAAACCTGTCAAAAAACGCCATTGAATGGTTTCTAACCGTCCACTTTCGGGCGTAATTGTATTGTTTTGACGGTCTGTATCGTATAAATCATGGTTTGGGTCTAAAACAATTTGGTCAATATCCATTTTGGGCAGCGCGATTTTTTGAATTTCGAGGCTTCCATCCACCCATTTTTGATACTTCAATTGATTGTTTTTTAACATACCTATTTCAAAAGGTACTGCGACTTGTCCTTTATTATGAATGGTTAGCAACATCGAATCGCCGCTATTTTCCACTTTTTTTAGGGCATAATCCACTCGTTTCGTCGTACCGAGCAAATCGTCGAACAACCAAGAGAGGTTTTTGCCACTAACATTTTCTAAAATTGCGCGCAAATCGGCAGGTTGCGGGTGTTTGAATTTCCATTTTTCATAATACGTTTGCATCGCTTTGTCCATCAATGGAGTGCCAAGATACTTTTCCAACACGCCGAATGCCATCGCAGGCTTATCATACGCGCCCATCCAATAATTTAAATTCGTCATATCTTCGGAAGGAATCGCAGGCGGTTGAGTCCGCAATCGGTGTTCAAGGTAAAGATGCACCAATTCATTGCCTGTATAATCCGTTTTTTTAGCCATAAACGCAGGCGCGAAATCCGAAATTCTATCCTCAATTTGATACAATTTGTTGTAACGGCGGTCATAATAACTATTCAAACCTTCATCCATCCAAGCATGTTCGCGTTCATTATTTGCCAAAATCCCATAAAACCAATTATGTCCTACCTCATGTTCAATCGTTTGTTCGAGGTTTTTGGCATTGTCCATGTAGCCCAAAAGCGTAATCATCGGGTATTCCATGCCGCTACTCGGCGTATGATTGTGCAACGCCGTCGCATGTGCATACGGGTATTCACCTAACACTTCCGACCGAAATCGCACCGCTTTATCCACATATTCAATCGCATTTTGCCATAAATCGCTCCTTTCATGCGTAAATAACACCCAAGTTGCCACTTTTTGACCCTTTTTCAACAAGACATTGCTTCGTTGCACTTGAAATCGTTTATCCGCAAACCAAGCAAAATCATGGATTTTGGTTGCCTTGTATTGAATGGTTTTCAAACGCGCACTGCTTTTTGGAAACGTGTCACTTACAACAAATGGTTTGTTTTTAAATTGAGCAATGAGTTGATTCGCATTTTCAACTTTTTGATTTAAAAATATTTTTTCGGACTCATTTTGCAATTCGCCTGTTGCCGCTACGACATAATTTTCGGGCAATGTAATCGACACATCATAATCCCCAAATTCGGAATAAAATTCGCCCTGCCCCAGATAAGGCATTGGATGCCAACCTTTTACATCCAAAACCGCAGGTTTGGGAAACCATTGCGAAATCTGATAGGATTGCCCTTGATGCCCTAATCGAGAAACATATTGCGGAATTTTGATTTTAAAAGGCGTTGAAATCGTGCAAGTTGCGCCTGTGGGAAGCGGCGTTTTTAATTTCAATTTGATAATATCGGCATGAATCGGATGCGGTTCAATTTCGACCGATTTGCCATCCACTGTAAAATTTAAATCGCGGATATAACCCATTTTGGAGGGCGGCGTGAAATAAAATTCCGTTTCACCATTGCGCAATTGCTGTTCGGCGAAAGCGGTCGTTTTAGACGCATAAGCATTTGCCCATAAGTGTATCCAAATGAAAGTCAATGCTTCAGGCGCGTTGTTATGATAAGTCAAATCGCATTGCCCGCGCAACACATGATGGGTATCATTGAGTGCGACGACGATTTTAGTATCCACTTGTTGTTGAAAATAAGGTTTCTGCGCAATCACCCTTGCCAAGTGGAAAAAGCATAAGATGGGGAATATTCTTTTCATGCCCAAAAGTAGTTAAAAAAATGATTTTGGATGTGGTATTTTTGCGGCAGTATCGTATTAAAAAGCGCAGTTTTCGGAAACCTTGAAGGTTTCCGAAACTTATTTGCTCAATTGTTTTAGCGCAGTTTTCGGAAACCTTGAAGGTTTCCGAAAACTATTTTCTCGAAAAACAAAATTAAATTTGTCTTCCCAATTAAGACTGCGCAACATGAGTTATTATTCACAACCCAATTTTATCAAACTTTATGTATCAGCATTTTATTACACCATTTGGTGCATTTGAAAAACATACGTTCCAAGATGCTCATGGAAACGCTTTTTCCATGATTCCGCAATACGGAAGTTGTTTGTTAGATTTAACATTTCAACATGAATCGGTGCTGGATGGGTATCAAACGCCCGAAACATTGCTCGAAAACAAATGGGCAAAAAATGTTATTTTAGCTCCTTTTCCAAACCGTTTGCGAGATGGTTTATATACGCATGAAGGCGTAACTTATTCATTTCCAATTAAAAAGTCATCTGGAAATAATGCCATACATGGATTTTGCCGTGATGCCAAGATGACGATTGAATCCATTCAAATGGATGCGGAGCAGGCGGAAATCACTTGTACGCACACCTATTCGGATGCGAATCCTGCCTATCCATTCCATTTTTCATTAAAAACGGTGATGACTTTGCGCGGTTCAGCATTTACAATGGGCATTTACATCACGAATTTGGACACAAAAACGATGCCTGTGGGCATTGGCTGGCATCCTTATTTTCGGTTTGCTGGTGCAACGGCAGATACTATTTCGATGCAATTGCCTGATTGTCAACAAATTATCGTTGATGATAGGATGTTGCCGACAGGCGAAAAAGTGCCGTTTAGCGATTTTAAAACCCTGCGCAAAATTGGGGAAACTCCATTAGATACGGGTTTTATATTGGAATCCACTACGCCCCAAGCAAGCGTTATTTTAAAATTTAAAAACAAAAAGTTGAAATACTGGCAAAATGCACAAGATTGGCGTTATTTGCAAGTGTTTACGCCGCCGCACCGTCAATCGGTGGCGATAGAGCCGATGACTTGTGCGGCGGATGCGTTCAATACGGGCGATGGATTGAAAATTTTGCAACCACAAGCCACATTCGGAGGGCAATTTGGCGTGATTTGTCAAAATTTGGTCATAATTTGAACCATTGCATACGACATTTGTTGGAACAAACGTTATGATACTACTGTTTTGAATTAGGATTTTTAAGATTCAATTCGGATTAATTTTATCCTAAAAATCCTAATTCAGACCTTATTATACAATTCAACACATTCAATTTATTCATTAAATAATTCATTTTAACAATGAAAAGCATTTTGTTTTCAACAGCCGTTTTATTGGCACTTACGACGACTGCTGCACAAGCTCAAGTCACTCCATTTAAAGTGGATGTTGCAAAAAGTACCTTCAAATGGACGGGCAAAAAAGTGACGGGCAGTCACTGGGGCAATGTAAAAATATCAGATGGCGTTATCAATGCTGAAAAAGGCGCGGTTAAAAACGGCAATTTCACGATTGATATGAATTCTTTAGACGTGAAAGACATTCCTGCGGATAAAGGCGCGGGCAAATTGGCAGGTCACTTGAAAGCGGATGATTTTTTCGCCACCGAAAAATATCCGACGGCAAAATTGGTGCTTAAATCGGTCACTTCTGACGGTGGTAGTGCGACTTGTGTAGCGGATTTGACGATTAAAGACGTTACGAATGAGATTTCTTTCCCTGCAACGATTGGTATCGCGGATAATCAATTGACGGCAACAGCCGATTTCAAAGTGGATAGAACGAAATGGGGTGTCAAATATGGTTCAGGTAGCTTTTTCAAAGAAATTGGCGATAAAGCGATTTCTGATGATTTTGAAGTCAGTGTAAATATTGTTGCGGCTTCGGACAAGCCTGCTGCAAAACCAGCGGCTGCTGCGCCTGCTGCAACCGATAAACCGAAAAAGAAAAATACGCGGAAAGTGCAGAAATAAATTTTTAAGTAGTATATATTTTACTTGTATAATCGCTTGATTTTTGATTAAATCAGGCGATTTTTTTTTGAAATGATTCAAAAAAACAACACTTTTGCGTTCTTAATTCCTTTCTTTCTTGACAACAACCTTTGGAGGGTTTTAAAACCCTCCAAAGGTTATCCTACAAAAGAACAGCTATGTCTATAAAAGTAAATCAGTTGACCAAACAATATGGGGCGCAAGCCGCGATTGACCACATCAGTTTCGAGGCGAAAAAGGGCGAAGTAGTCGGTTTCTTAGGTCCGAATGGCGCAGGGAAAACCACGACTATGAAAATTTTAACGTGTTACCTGCCACAAAGTAGTGGTCAAGCCGAAGTTTGTGGGTATGATGTAGTGACGCAATCGTTGGAAGTGCGCCGACAAGTTGGTTATCTTCCCGAAAATAACCCGTTGTACAAGGAAATGTATGTTCGGGAATATTTAGAATTTATCGCAGGATTACACCGTTTAGACAAAAAACAACAAAAAGTTTCTAATATTATCGACCGAGTGGGGTTGGGTTTGGAGCGACATAAGCAAATTGGGATGCTTTCTCGCGGGTATAGACAACGGGTTGGCTTGGCGCAAGCGATGTTGCATGACCCGCAAGTCCTCCTACTGGATGAACCCACTTCGGGATTAGACCCCAATCAAATTCAAGAAATTCGACAATTGATTAAAGAATTTGGGCAGGAAAAAACAGTGCTTTTTTCCACTCATATTATGCAAGAAGTGCAAGCGATTTGTGATAGAGTGTTGATTATCAATCATGGAAAGTTGGTTGCGGATGATTCGATTGCTACTTTGCAACAACGCGTTGCAGGTGGAATTGCGGTACATGTGGAGTTTGCCGCGCCTATTGTAACGAAAACATTGTTGTCTTTGCGGAACGTGACTCGCGTACAAACGGGCAGTGCGCCGAACCAAATCACCATTTATGCACAACAAGATATTCGTGCCGATATTTTCAAATGGGCTGTGGATAATAAACAAATTATTTTAGAAATGCGGCGAGAAGACCAGAGTATGGAATCTATTTTTCAAACTTTGACTCAAGGAGTGCTGTAAAAAGGTGCCGACTACGAAGCATTTTTTGCAAAAAAAATAGGTTCTTCCCCTTTTTGGGTGAAAAATTAAAACAATATCGAAGCCAACTTGACGCAGGTTTGTAACTTGCGTCAAGTTAATATTTTATAAATTTATTTTTTCTATATTTGAGGTATCTCAAGCTATTTCCACTAAAAAATCGGATGAACCTGCAAAATATTAAATCAAATTTTTCGCATACGCTAATGGCTTTCCTTCGTCAAGTATTCAAAAAACGCATTACCAAAGTATTTAATATTTTTGGGTCTGCCTTCCCTTTTGCTAATTTCATGGTTTCGCCCACGAAAAACGCAGATAATCCCTTTTTTCCTTTGCGAAATGCGGTAACTTTATCAGGATTTTGCGCAATAACTTGTTGAATCAAGGTTTCCAACCAAGCTGTATCCGTATTTTGAAACAAATTTAATTTTTCTGCCATTGCCAGAGTCGAACTTTGCGGCTCTTGCAATAAAGCAGGCAACAAAATTTGATACGCCGCAGACGCATTGATTTTACCGTCTTCTATAAGTTGCAATAAATCAATGAGTTGTGTATGCGCAATCGGATAATGCGCAATAGCGATATTTTGCGTTTGCAAAAAAGGTAAGATTTTTTGAATCACTAAATTCGCCGCCGCTTTCCGCAAAACAGGTGGACAAACGCTTGCCAATTGTTGATAATACAGCGCAACCGATTTATCTTCCGTCAAAATAAGGGCATCATTGGCAGACAATTGATAGTTTTTTATCAAAATTGCCCTCAAATCGGTTGGTAAAACAGGCATTTCCGCCTTGATTTTTGCCAAAAAAGCATCTGACAACCTGACAGGAGCTAAATCAGGGTCTGGAAAATACCGATAATCATGTGCATTTTCTTTGCTGCGCAAAGGCGTAGTGATGCCCGTTTGTGGGTCAAAATTCAAGGTTTGTTGGATAACTTTGCCGCCTTTTTCCAACAAATCAATCTGACGACGCACTTCATACGCCACTGCCCGCCGCGCAAATTTCATAGAATTGACGTTTTTTACTTCACAACGCGTCCCATAAGTGGTCGCACCGCGTTTGCGCACCGAAATATTCACGTCGCAGCGCATCGAGCCTTCCTCCATATTGCCGTCGCTGATGTCGAGCCACCGCACCAAATGCCGCATCGCCGTCATCAATGCATCCACTTCTTCGCCACTCCGCAAGTCGGGTTCGGTCACGATTTCCAACAAGGGAACGCCCGCCCGATTCAAATCAATGTGCGAAAAGCGCGAATCGGTGTCATGCAACGATTTTCCAGCGTCTTCTTCCAAATGAAGGTGGTGAAAACGAATGGTTTTAAAAGCATTGCCGATTGGAATCGTCAATGTGCCACCCATACAAGTCGGTTGACGGTCTTGTGTAATTTGATAGCCTTTGGGCAAATCGGCGTAAAAGTAGTTTTTTCGGTCAAAATAAGACGTGCGTTGTATGTTACAACCCAATGCCATGCCCAAACGGACGGCAAATTCGATATGACGGCGATTCGGACGCGGCAAAGTACCGGGATGTGCCAACGAAATCGCGGATAAATGCGTATTCGGCGCACCGCCAAACCGGGCATCATCACTACAAAAAGCCTTGCTTTGGGTCGATAATTGGACATGTATTTCCAAACCAATGACGGTTTCGTACAAGTCATACACAGACGCAAGAGGTGGTTCGATAATAGATTGGTTCATTGAAATGTGATTTTAAGCGGCAAAAGTAGTTTTTTTTGGGCGCAATCAAAAATAAAACAAAATACTGTATCTTTGCGTTCCATTATACTTTATGTAGGGAGCATTTGTGATACAATAGGAACACGGATAACACGGATTGGGCAGATTTTCACGGATTTTCTTTTAAAAATCCAAGCCTAATCAAAAAAATCCGTGAAAATTTGCCTAATCCGTGTTATCCGTGTTTCCATTGTATCGAAAAGGCATCTTACTTAAAATTTTTAAAATCAAAAATCAAGTCAAAATGTTCACAAAAATCGTCTATCGAGCCGCTTTTATCGGTTTTGCGGGCATTCCTTTGGGCATGACGGCACAGACTGTGCGCGTTACAGAGGCGGAAATCAAATTGCAAGATCATTTTATTGAGGCTTTGACCAAACAACAAATGGGCAAACACGAAGCCGCCTATAAACTTTTTGCGGATATACTTGCTAAAAATGCTAAATGTGATGCCTGTCATTTTCAAATGGCGCGTATCAATGAAACCCAAAATAAGCTCGACAAAGCGATGGAATCGGCTCAAAAAGCGGTCGGAATAGACCCTAATAATACATGGTATCAATTGATGATAGTTGGGTTATTAGAAAAGGCGGGCAAGGAAAAAGAAGCCGCAGAAACCTTAGCTAAATTGGTGGAAAAGATTGATTTTCAAGAAGATTTACATGAACGATTAGCTTATTTGTGGGTGCGGACGGCAGCACCTGATAAGGCTTTGAAGGTGTATGAAAAGATGGAAAAATATGTAGTCGGGCATACCGAATTGGCGCGCAAAAAATATACGATTTATGTGGCGAAAAATGAGATGAAAAAAGCACTCGTTGAATTGAAAAAAATGTCGGCGCATCAACCTGATAATATTGCGTACATGCACGAATTGGCTGATTTTTATAATAATATTGGGGATAAAGTGGCGGCAAAATTGGTCTATGAGCATATTTTGACCTTAGATAAAAATGATACGAAGTCCATGCTCGCCCTCAAAAATGGGGTGCAAAATCCGCAAAAAGCAACAGGAGATGTAGCGTATTTGAATGATTTAAAAGCCTTATTCAGCAAAAAAGAATTGAATATTGATTTAAAAATCAAAGAATTAATCCCTTTCGTGAATCGAATTGCTGAAAAATACGATGCTGCATTAGCAACAAGTTGTTTAGAATTAGCGCAAATCATCGAAAAAACGCATCCGACCGAAGCCAAATCATACGCTCTTTTGGGGGATGTTTTGCAACATAATGGGCAATGGATTGAAGCATTAGAAAAATATGAAAAGTGTATTCAATTGAATGCTACGGTATTCCCCGTTTGGGAACAAATGATGTATTTGTACGAAATAACCGAACAGTTTGATAAATTGTCCAAAACCAGCGAAAAAGCAACCGATTTATTTCCCAATCAAGCCACTGGTTTTTATTTTTTCGGAGTTTCTCAGGCGCGTTTGGGCAAAAGCGCGGAAGCCTTGCCGCCTTTGGAACAGGCGTTGATGATGTCGTCTAAAAAACCGCCGTTGAAACACGATATTTTATTAGAATTAGGTTCTGTACATAACAAAGCAGGTCGGGTTGAAAAATCAGACAAAATGTTTGAAGAAGCGTTGAAATTGAATCCTAAATCGCCTTTGGCGCGGCTAAAATACGCCCTTGTATTGGCAAATCGGGGCAGTGTGACTGAAAAAATGCGTAAAATGAGTGAAGAAGCGTTGAGCCTTACGGAATCTAAGGATCCTCTCGTATTAGAATTATATGGCGACTATCTTTTCAAAACAGGTTTGAAAGAAGATGCCTTAAAATATTGGTTGCAAGCAAAGGAAAAAGGCAATAAAGCACCGAGTTTAGAGAAAAAAATTAAAGACAAAACGTTTGAATAATGGATATTTCGATAGTCATACCGTTGTTGAATGAAGCGGAATCCTTGCCCGAATTGGCGACTTGGATTGACCGTGTGATGAAGCAAAATAGTTACACGTATGAACTTTTGTTTATAGATGACGGCAGTAAAGACGATTCGTGGCAAGTGATTGAGTCGCTTGCAGCGCAAAATCCGAGTGTTTGCGGCATCAAATTTCGACGCAATTATGGTAAATCAGCGGCTTTGAACACTGGTTTCGCGGCGTGTCGCGGCAAAGTCGTATTCACAATGGACGCGGATTTGCAAGATAGTCCTGATGAACTCCCCGATTTATATCGGATGATTACCGAAGAAAAATTTGATTTGGTGTCTGGATGGAAGCAAAAACGATATGATCCACTGTCAAAAACGCTTCCAACCAAATTATTTAATGCAGCTACTCGGCGTTTAAGCGGGATTCAACTCAACGATTTCAATTGTGGTTTGAAAGCGTATAAACAAGATGTGGTGAAAAGCATCGAAGTTTATGGCGAGATGCACCGTTATATTCCTGTGATTGCAAAATGGTCTGGTTTTACGAAAATTGGGGAGCGAGTCGTGCAACATCAAGCCCGAAAATACGGAACTACGAAATTTGGTTTAGAACGTTTTGTCAATGGTTTTTTGGATTTATTGTCGATTACGTTTGTGGGCAGATTTGGTCGTCGTCCGATGCACTTTTTTGGGACGATGGGAACGATTATGTTTATCGTTGGGTTTTTGTCCGCATTATACATAGGAATTGATAAAATGTGTTATGTTTGGCAACACATTCAAGCCCCGAAAGTGGTGGAGAATCCTTGGTTTTTCATTTCTTTGACGACGATGGTTTTGGGAACGCTTTTATTTATCGGCGGCTTTTTAGCGGAATTAATTGCACGAACTTCGCCTACCCGAAATTGGTATGTGGTCGAAAAGAAAATTGGACTTGGCAAAGATTCATAAATCAAAAAAACGATGAGCATCACCAAAGGAACGCTTCAAAAAATGGAAGCCTTATTTGAAGAATTAGAATACGTCATTCGATATGAAAAAGGCAATTTCACTTCAGGATATTGCCTTTTAGAACTGCGTAAAATCGTGGTAATCAATCGTTTCTTTGAAATAGAGGGGCGTGTCGGTGCGCTTTATGACATTTTGGAACGCATTGAAATTAACCCAGAAAATCTTTCTGAAAAAGGATTGACCACTTATCTCGCTTTCCAAAAAGCGCGTTTGAAAAACAAATCTTAATTTCAATTTTTTTAAAAAATATGAATCCAACAAACAAAATCTGGTGGAAAGAAGCGGTGGTTTATCAAATCTATCCCCGCAGTTTCAACGATAGCAATGGCGATGGTATCGGCGATTTGCAAGGTATTATATCAAAATTAGATTATATTAAAAGTTTGGGCATTGATGTCGTTTGGCTCAACCCGATTTACACTTCGCCAAATGACGATAATGGATATGATATATCAGATTATCAGAATATCATGGCTGAATTTGGCACGATGGCGGATTTTGATGCCTTGTTAAGTGGCATGCACGAGCGCGGCATCAAACTCGTGATGGATTTGGTGGTCAATCATTCAAGTGATGAGCATTTTTGGTTCAAAGCAGCTCGGGAATCCAGAGAAAATCCGTATCGGGATTACTATCATTGGGTGAATGCGGAACAAGGAAAACCGTCGCCGCGATGGAGTTTTTTCGACCCTGACGGGGATGCTTGGAAATATGATGCGGCAACAAATGCGTATTATTTGCATTATTTTTCGCAAAAACAACCTGATTTAAATTGGGAAAACCCGAAATTAAGGCGCGAAATCTATGATATGATGCACTTTTGGTTTAAAAAAGGCATTGATGGTTTTCGGATGGATGTGATTACGTTTATTTCCAAAGACCCTACTTATCCGCCCATTCCTGAAAAATATACGGGCAAACATTGGGAATATTTCTATGCTACGGGCGAGCGTTTGCATGAATATTTGCAGGAAATGAATCGGGAAGTGTTGTCTCATTACGATATTATGACGGTGGCGGAGGGTCCTGGTACGACTTCGGAAACCATTTTGGACTTTGTAGATGCCGACCGAAAGGAACTCAACATGTCCTACCATTTTGAACATGCGTATTTGGGACAGTTGCCGCGCAAAGTTTTAGCGGCAGAAAAATGGAAATTAGCCGATTTGAAAGCGATTTTTACGCGGTGGGACACGGCTTTGGCGGAACGCGGTTGGGGAACGATTTATTTTGGCAATCATGACCAACCTCGAATGGTCTCTCGGTGGGGCAATGATAGTCCGCATTGGCGGGCGTTGTCGTCCAAAATGTTGACAACGTTTTTGCTTTCGATGCGCGGTACACCGTATTATTATCAAGGCGACGAAATCGGAATGAGCAATATCAAATTTGATAAAATAGAAGATTATCAAGATATTGAAACGTTGAATTGGTACTATTTGACCCAAAAAGAAGGCGGCGATGTGGCGCATTTTATCGAATCGCATAAAATCACGGCACGCGATAACGGGCGAACGCCTGTACAATGGAACGCGACCCAAAACGCAGGTTTCTCGACTGGCAAACCTTGGTTGAAAATCAATCCGAATTATAAAACGGTGAATGTTGCCGTTCAAGAGCGCGATGCGGATTCAGTTTTAAATTATTTTCGCAAAATGGTGGCTTTGCGCAAAAGTGAACCGACCTTAGTTTATGGAAAATATGCCGTTATAGATGCTGAAAATCCTTCGATTTATGCGTACACGAGGGTTTGGGAAGGCAAAACGCTCTTGGTTTTGCTTAATTTTACGAGCAAAAAGGCAAAAGTGACGCTTGGATTGGATTTGAGCAAAGCACAAGTTTTAATCAGCAACTATGCAAAATCATCCGTTTCTGAATATCTGAAAGGGTATGAAGCAACGATTTTACTATTATAAACAATTGGTTTTAAACATTAAAAGGCGAAGTGTTCTAACTCAGAGGAAAAACCAGCTTAATCTTCTGCATTTTCGTGAAAACGGAAAAAGTGATACACTGTTGCGAGCCTCTTGGTATGCCTGCGGCTGTGGTGGTATGGCATCTATCTTGCGCGATTTTTTTTTCAAATTTTGCGCAAGATGTGTTTTTTTGACATCGTAATTAAAAAAAATATTTACTATGTCACATTTATATCTTTTTTGATAGTCAAAATAGCACTACACTTTGTGACATTTGATAGCCAATCCCCCCTTGACACTTCAACAATCACCAATTCCATGTCTTCAAATGAATTGTTATGAATTTTAAGAAAAAAGCATTGTATATCAATCTTTTGCATTGTATCAGTTTATACACTATTCAAGGAAATGCTCAAATTTCGGGCAGTGTTTTCCGCGATTTCAATGCTAATGGACAACGAAATAATACGGCTTCTTTTACAGAACCATTCGTTAGTGGTGTTACTGTACAAGCTGTTGATAATCTGGGTGTGATTCAAACGCAAATTACCAATGTCACAGGTGCTTACAGTTTTGTAGGCTTGACCTTGCCCATTAGAATCGAATTTAGTGGTTTTCAAATCGGCGATTTCAGCGCACCTATGGGAACGGGTTCTAAATCCAATGTTCAATTTTACACGGCTGCCAGCACGACGGCTCATTTTGGCATTCAATATCCACATCATTACAGCCAAAACAATCCTGATATGGTAACACCTTGTTATGTGAATGGGCGCGCAATAGGTGCAGGTACAGAAGCAATTGTGAAATTTCCTTATACAGCCCTCGACCAAACCAATGAAAATACTTATTTAGCGCAGGCAAGTGATGTTGGTTCGACTTGGGGCATTGCTTACGATAGGGAAAAACAAAAAATTTATGCTGCTGCTTTCGTCAAACGACATGTCTCTTTAAATGACAATAATGGGGACGGCAAAGAAGATATTGGTGCGATTTATAGCTTATCGACTACTGGTTCGCCTGCTTTGTGGTTGGATTTGACCACTTTGGGCATTGACGTAGGCAGTAGCTTGATGCCAACTATCGTGCAACGGGATTTGCCTACCGATAAAACCGATGCCTCTCACGATGCGGCAGTTTTTGATTTAGTTGGCAAAATTGGGTTAGGCGACCTTGATATTTCCGACGATAACCAATCCTTATATGTGGTCAATCTCTATGATAAAAAAGTTTATACCATTAATATCGCTACTAAAACCTTGATTGGCAATGGAATAGCGATTCCCGATGCTTGTCAAAATGGGTCGATGCGTCCCTTTGCCTTGTCGTATCATCGCGGTAAAATCTATGTTGGGGCGATTTGTGATGGCACCGTTTCTAATAATAGAGCCGATTTGCAAGCCAGTATTTATCGGTTGGATGGCGGAACATTTACCAATCTATTCACATTTCCACTCACCTACCCGAAAGGGGCGGTAGAAGCAGACCAAGGCTTGTATTGGAATGCTTGGAAAAGTAGTTTTTACCCATATGTAGGGCTGACGGATAACACCACTCCGATTTATCCACAACCGATTTTCGCAGATATTGAATTTGATGTCAATGAGGAATTAATATTGGTTTTTATGGACCGATTTGGGCATCAAACGGGTTATCGAAATTATGGTACTAATTTGACGGATAATACTTTATACAGTGGCGAAGTGGGCGGCGATATATTGCGTGCCACTTTGGTCAATGGCAATTATGTCTTGGAAAACAATGCTTCGGCAGGCGGCATTACCACTGCGGGCGCGAATAATGGAGAAGGTCCGGGGGGTGGTGAATTTTATTATGACGATTTATTTCTCCCTTGGCATTTTGAAACGGTCGTAGGCGGTGCGGCACTTTGGGCGGGTAAAAAGGAAGTGGCTGTTAATATTTTTGACCCGATAGCTATTTTTTCGGGTGGAACAGCTTGGATGAGCAATGTAAATGGTGGTGTCAATAAAAGATATGAAATTTTTGGCAATGTGGCTCAAACTTTCGGTAAAGCGAATGGTTTGGGCGATTTGGAATTGTTATCCAATCCTGCACCTATTGAAATTGGCAATTACGTATGGCGCGATTTGGATAATGATGGCATTCAAGACCCGAATGAACGCGGAATTGCAGGTGTTGTCCTTAAATTATACCAAAATAATGTCTTGATTGCAACCGCAACAACCGATGCAACAGGGTATTATGTGTTTTCAAATGATAATTCGCGAACTTCTACGACGGCTTTCATTTATGGCATCGCAGGATTATTGCCTAATTCGACCTATGAATTACGGATTGAAAATGCTGCGTCTCAAAGTGCGTTGAATGCATTGAACCTTTCCGCAGCGTTGCAAAATGATACTTTACTGAATCCGACGGCACATGATTCGGATGGAACGCTGGTTGGTGCAAATGTTGTCATCCCTTTTTCGACAGGCAATGCAGGAGCTAATAATCATAATTTGGATATTGGATTCAATAGCTGTCCTACCCAAATTTGCTTGCCTGTGGTGGTCATTCGGCGTTAAGGCTAAATTGTAAAGATTTGATTCTCATAAGTTTATGATTTTTTGGAACACATAGTTCACATAGGAGGGCATAGTTCACATAGGCATAGTACTATGCCTATGTGAACTATGTCCGCCTATGTGAACTATGCCTTCCTATGTGAACTATGTCCACCTATGTGAACTATGTGTTCCTATGTTAACGCAAGAAGAACATTTCCCGATATTTCGGCAAAGGCCAGCTTGAATCTTGCACCAAGTATTCCAAGCGGTCTGCAAAAATGCGGATAGCATCCATTTCTGTTCTCACGGTATTGCAATACGCTTCTGCTGCGGCTTCGCCTTCCAATTCGTTGGCTGCGCGACGCGCTTGAGTCATTTTCAATACACCTTGTGCTGTGCCATTGATAGCCTCTGACAATGCTTTTAAGATTTGCAATTGAGCCGCATAAGCCGTTTCAGGCATACCTAATTGTTTCAATTTCAATATATTATCAGCAACAGCCGTTTGGTAACGAATGCCCGCAGGAATCACTAAATTAGTACACATTTCACCCAAAGTCCGAGATTCGATTTGCAAACTCGTGATGTAATTGTGCAATTGTACATCATAGTGCGCATGAATTTCTTTTTTCGTAAAAATGCCCGATTTCGTATATAACTCGGTCGTTTTACGGCTCAACATCGCTTTCAATGCTGGCGGTGTCGTCGAAAAATTGCTTAAACCGCGTTTTGCAGCTTCATCGCGCCATTCTTGACTGTAACCATTGCCTTCAAAACGCGTTTTTTTCGATTCTTTGATGTATTTGACAATCACCGACAAAATCGCTTCGGATTGTTCTTTGCCAGATGCAATGTTTTTATCTACTTCTTCTTTGAATTTCAACAATTGCGCACCCATAATCGTATTCATCACGGTCATTGGACCCGCGCAGTTTTGAGAAGAACCCACCGCCCGTATTTCAAATTTATTACCTGTGAATGCGAAAGGCGAAGTCCGATTGCGGTCTGTGCTATCTTTTTCCAAATCGGGCAAGCGGCTCAATAACGATAACGTTTCTTTCACGCCCGCAACATCCGATTTGCCAGATTTTTCAATATCGTTCAACAATTTATCCAATGATTCGCCCAAATAAGCCGAAATAATTGCTGGAGGAGCTTCATTTGCACCCAAACGATGGTCATTATTCGCAGTCGCAATCGTCGCACGCAATAAATCAGCATGTTCATGAACGGCGCGAATCGTGTTGACGAAAAACGTTAAAAATTGTAAGTTTTTGCCCGGCTCTTTGCCCGGACTCAACAAATTTTTACCTGTATTCGTCCCCATCGACCAGTTATTATGCTTGCCTGAACCGTTTACCCCTGCAAATGGTTTTTCATGCAATAACACGCGTAACTTATGACGGCGAGCCACTCTATCCATTAAATCCATCAATAATGTGTTGTGGTCAACAGCCACATTCACTTCTTCAAACATCGGTGCAATCTCGAATTGGCAGGGAGCCACTTCATTATGACGCGTCCGAACTGGAATACTCAATTTATGACATTCCGTTTCCAAATCGCGCATGTATGCATAAACACGTTCTGGAATCGCCCCAAAATAATGGTCTTCCAATTGTTGCCCTTTCGGTGCATGCTTGCCAATCAACGTTCTGCCTGTCATCAACAAGTCAGGACGCGCATTGTACAACGCTTCATCCATTACAAAATACTCTTGTTCCCAACCTAATGTAGTTGAAACTTTCGTAATGTTTTTATCAAATAATTGGCAAACGGGAATTGCCGCTTTTTCTAAAAAAGATTGAGATTTCAACAAAGGTAATTTGTAATCCATCGCTTCCCCGTTCCATGTCGTGAAAACAGTTGGAATACACAAGGTTTTGCCTTCGCCGACTTCCAAAATAAACGCAGGAGAAGACGGATCCCATGCCGTGTAACCGCGCGCTTCAAAAGTCGAGCGCATGCCGCCACCCGGAAAAGACGAACCATCTGGCTCTTGCTGCACGAGTGCATCGCCTGCAAACTCCTCAATCACTTTACCATCAGGCGTTAACGTGAAAAACGAGTCATGTTTTTCAGCCGTTTTGCCTGTTAGGGGTTGAAACCAGTGCGTATAATGCGTCACGCCTTTGGCTTGCGCCCATACCATCATGGATTTCGCAACGGCATCTGCGGTTTCACGGGTCAATTTTGCCCCTGTTTGCACTGCCGCTTTCACGCTTAAATAACTTTTCTCATCCAAATGCGCCTTCATGGTCGCATCCGTGAAAACGTTTTCGCCATAAAACGACGCAATCGGTTCGCTTGGGCTTTCTACGTATTCGATATCCAATTCGGAACGATTTTGGATAGTGTCAATCGCATTAAATCTGGAAAGACTCATGATTGTTGATTATTAATTATTTGAAAGAATAACTAAATGGTTCATACCAATATTGAATAGCAACGTGTGATACAATAGGAACACGGATGACACAGATTAGGCGAATTTTCGCGGATTTATTTTGTTCGATTTAGACTTCAAGCAAAATAAAAAAATCCGCGAAAATCTGCTCAATCCGCGTCATCCGCGTTCCAATTGTATCACACGTTCCCATTGGCAATATACTTGATATTTTCGGGGCAAATGTAAGGCAAAAGATTTTTAAATCCTTCAAAAACACGAAAATCTTTGCCAAAAGCCTTAAAATTTATAGACGGCTGCTAATAAAAACGATGTTTCATTGGCAACAGACGCTCCTTTTTCGTTTTTAAAAATATTTTTCGTTGCCGAATCAAAACGCACTTCAGGGATAATCGTCAATGCATCCACTTTCCAATTCGCTGAAAAGGTAACGCCTGTAACGGCTACATTTTGGTCAGGAATAGCGGTGAAATAGACATTTTTCGGGTCTGTAAAATATTCACCTCTTGCGGCGAGCGTAAAATTATCTTTCACTTTATAGTTTGCAAACAAAATATAAGTCGTCCAAGGGGCAGATACACCGTTTTTAGGTGCATACATTTTGGTTGAAATGTTGGTTGCCAAAGCCAATTTGGGGGTTGCTTGGTAGGAAACGACCAAATCGGTTTGCCCTGTGCGCAACGTATCGCCGTCATTTCCATTCAAATACGCCAACAAACATTTGACTTTTCCTTCGGTGTAAGCAATTTGCCCTGCCACATATTTTTTACCCGAATCCCATTTCGTATCATTCCGATTCATCACCGCACCCATGAGCGACCAATTTTCATTGAAAGCATAATCGCCTTTAATACCCGTGTGGGTGAATGGAGAATACGAAAACCCGTAAGACATGCTATAATTCAAATTATTATTTGCCTCAATCAACTCATAACCAACAAATGTACTGAAATTACCTGCGGTCAATTTCAATTTATCAGAAGGTTTATACGTCACATAAAGTTGTTTGAAAAAGGAAAGCGTCTGACCCGAATAAACGGCATTGGTAAAATCGGCTCTTGGACCAATCATCACATCTGCCATGAAACCGACTTTACCTGTTTCTTTGGAAAATTGCAAATTCAGAATGCCGAGTGAAAACGAATTGTGGTCTGTCGTGTACGCAGTCGCATAGTCGCCCGCAGAACGCGATATGCCATTGCCTGAGTATCGGTAGTACGCATCGACTTCACCCGAAATATTAAGGGGCGCAGATACAGCAGCAGGAGAGTTGTCAGCAGACTGTGCGCTGACAAGGATGCTCCATGCAAAGAGGCATCCTGTGGTTAGTAAACGAGTGAGCATAAAAATTAATTGGTTTTTAGTTTAAAACTAAATTTGATGGATAATTGGTAAAAATCGAAAACAAAAACAAAAATTGATAATTGAATTGGTTTTTAGTTTCAAAAAACTAAATTTGATGGATAATTGGTGAAAAATCGAAAGAAAAATAATAATTGAAAATTAATTGGTTTTTAGCTCTTTGCTAAAATTGATGCTACAAAGGTCTAAAATAATTTCCAAACTGCCAACTATACTTAGTTTAAAAATTGTAATAACTATAAAATTTTAAAAAATAATCATTTCAAAATATAAAATTTTTTAAAAAAATTAATTTTAAGTATAAAATAAGGTAGTTGGAAAGGGCTATTTTAAGCTAAAATAAAAATAAAGATTCTGCAAATGGTGCTGACACCAATTAAAATTGATTTTTTTTTGAAAAAATTTTACTGAATCTTGATTTCTTCCTCCGTTTGGATGTTGGTTATCGTTTTGGCGGTGGTAGCAAGAAAAAGTAAGACCGTTTTAGAGGAATGCATTTACAACAACGTTTGGAGGGTTTCAAACCCTCCAAACGTTATACAATGTTGAAAATCAATCTTTTAGTAGGTGTTTTTTGTCAATTTTTTAACTATTTTACTTGACTTTCTGTACAAAAAATCAAGTAAATACATCCTTCATTCCTATAATTCACTTATTCCTAATTCAAATAAACGCAGCACACAACGTCCATTAAATATAATCATTAATAATATTTTCCAACCATTCTTGTTTGCCACTTCGTTGAGTAGGTTCGCCGCTTGTCATGGCTAATTGATGCAAATCTTCCAATTTCAACGCTCCTTTTTCAAATGCCGCACCCGAACCTGCATCAAAAGACGCATATCGGTCTGCCCGAATTTTTTTATAAGGCGATTTTGTCAAAACGGCATCCGCAACCACCAAAGCACGAGCAAACGCATCCATCCCACCAAGATGCGCTAAAAAAATATCTTCCAAATCGGTTGAATTGCGCCGCGTTTTGGCATCGAAATTAATCCCGCCCGTTTTGAAACCGCCCGCTTCCAAAATGACTAACATGGTTTCCGTCAATTCCCCAATATTCATCGGAAATTGGTCGGTGTCCCAACCATTTTGATAATCGCCGCGATTCGCATCCATCGAACCCAACATATGATTATCGGCTGCCACTTGTAATTCGTGTTGAAACGTGTGACCTGCCAATGTTGCGTGATTGACCTCCAAATTCAATTGAAAATCGTCCGCCAAATCATAATTTTTTAAAAAACCAATCACCGTTGCCGCATCGTAATCGTATTGATGTTTGGTCGGTTCACAAGGTTTGGGTTCGATATAAAATTTGCCTTTAAAACCATTTGACCGCGCATAATTTTTAGCCATCGTTAAAAATTGCGCTAAATGGTCTAATTCGCGTTTCATATTCGTGTTCAAAAGCGACATATACCCTTCTCTGCCGCCCCAAAAAACATACCCTGCACCGCCCAAAGCAATCGTCGCATCCAACGCATTTTTAACTTGAACGCCCGCCCGCGCCACCACTGCAAAATCGGGATTCGTCGCCGCCCCATTCATGTAACGTGGATGACTGAACAAATTTGCCGTTCCCCACAAGAGTTTTACGCCCGTTTCAGCTTGTTTTTGTTGGGCATAATCGGTCATTTCCGCTAAACGACGTTCATATTGAGCCATATTTTCGCTGTCTTCCACGACATCAATATCGTGAAAACACCAATACGGCGCGCGAATTTTCGTAAAAAATTCAAAAGCAGCGTCCATTTTAGCCTTCATGCGGCTGTTTGCGTCTTTGCCGTGATTCCACGGAAAGTCCTTCGTGCCTACGCCAAACGGGTCTCCGCCCGTGCCGCAGAACGTGTGCCAATAGCAAACCGCAAACCGCAAATGCTCCTTCATCGACTTACCCGCAACGATGCGATTTTCATCGTACCATTTGAAAGCCAATGGATTATCCGATTTTCGACCCTCAAATGGGATGATTGGAATCTCTTTAAAAAATTCGGTTTTAGTCATAAAAATTAATTTTTTTTAATATAATTATCTAAAAAACTTTGCGAAAGTTCGGATAACCAATGCTGATACCCTTCTTGATATATTTTTTGTAACGCCGAGTTGGGTTCGATGGTTTTCCATTTTTCCAAACCAATGAACGCTTCTTCAAAATTTTTATAAAAACCAACCCCAATTCCTGCACCGCGAGCCGCGCCTGTTGCGCCGTCCGTGTGGTACAATTCAACAGTTGCGCCAGTCGTATTGGCAAAAATTTCGCTGAAAACGGGACTCAAAAACAGATTGGCATGTCCTGCTCGAATCGTATGTGCTTGAATACCAATACTTTTCATCACGTCAAAACCATAATTCAACGAAAAAGCAATGCCTTCTTGCGCCGCCCGAAATAAGTGTCCTAAGCCATGTCGATTGAATTGAACCCCCAAAAGTTGTGCGCCCAATTGCCGATTTTCCAAAACGCGTTCCGCCCCATTGCCGAAAGGCAACAAAAGTACGCCTTCCGAATTAGGTGGCACTTGCGCCGCCGCCGCATTCATCGCGTCATAATCCAAACCGCCCGTCATGCGCCGCAACCACGAATTTAAAATACCCGTCCCATTGATGCACAACAAAACCCCATTTCGATGCGCCGTTTCGGTATCGTTCACATGAACAAACGTATTCACCCGACTTTTCATATCGGTTTGATGACTATCCGTAATGCCGTAAATCACACCTGATGTCCCCGCCGTAGCAGCGATTTCTCCTTTTTGTAAAACGTTGAGGGAGAACGCATTATTCGGTTGATCGCCTGCACGATACGTAATCGGCGTACCAATTTGCAACCCTAATTCCGTTGCAGCTTTGGCAATTAAAAAACCTTGTTCGCCAAACGTTTCGACGCGTTTAGGCAGAACATCTTCCGAAATTTCATAATATTTCAATAACTTGTGAGCAATATCGCGTTTTTTAAAATCCCAAAAAATGCCTTCCGATAAACCACTAATAGTTGTACGCGCTTCGCCCGTCATGCGTAAGGCAATAAAATCACCTGGCAACATGATTTTATATGTTTTTTTCCAAATTTCGGGTTCCTTTTCAATTACCCACCGCAATTTGGAAGCAGTGAAATTAGCGGGCGAATTGAGGTAATGGTCTAAACAATGGTTTTCACCCAAAGTTCGGAAAGCCTGCGCCCCGATTTCGACGGCGCGACTATCACACCATATAATAGAGGGGCGCAAGGGTTGCAAATTTTTATCGACCAGCACCAAACCGTGCATTTGATAGGCAATGCCAATCGCGCCAACATCCTTTTTGTCAAAAGGGAACGTTTTTTTCAATAAAGCCGTCGCATGAACGACTTCTTGCCACCATAATTCGGGCGATTGCTCTGCCCAACCCGATTTTGGGGCTGCCATTGCCATTTCGGAAGCGGGCGAAG
>JAAFJT010000004.1 GCA_013298955.1 Chitinophagales bacterium | reverse complement strand
AACGCCAACAATAGTCGTGATGCCAAGTGCAACCTATTTTGACGGTTACATTTCCTCGATTGATGTTGAAAAGGGCAATTCAAACCATCTTTTAGTCACGGTTTCCAATTATGGAGTGGTCAGTGTGCGTGAAAGTACGGATGGCGGCTTGAATTGGACGAATGTAGAAGGCAATTTGCCTGATATTCCAGTTCGGTGGGGCATGTTCAATCCGTTGAACAATGACCAAGCCTTGATTGCAACCGAATTAGGCGTTTTTAGCACCGATGATTTGAATAGTACTTCGACGAATTGGGTGAGTAATAATTCAGGTTTGGCAAAAGTGCGGGTGGATATGTTGAAATATAGAAGTTCCGATTATACGTTGGTCGCGGCAACACATGGGCGGGGCATTTTTACAACAACCTTAGCTTCACAAGCACCCGCGACAACCGCTTCCATAGAGCAAAATACTGAAACGGCACAAGTTTATTTGGGTCCGAATGCAGATGTTTATTGTTACTCTTCCACAGATGGTCAATTAATTGCACGTATAAAAAACACATCTACACATGATTATGGCTGTACCAGTGTCGCAGTGACGCGGGCAACAGGCGCGGGAACCCCGCAGCCGTTTACCAACAATGTTGCTGCACAAGCGATTGCACCCAAAACTTGGCAAATTACGCCTGCGACGAATAATGCTTCGGGCAGTTATCAAGTCACATTTTATTTCACGCCTGCGGAAGTGACGGCTTGGCAAAATTATACAGGCAAAAGTTGGGGTACGCATGGTTGTATTGCAAAATGTAGTGGGAATGTACTGAGTGTAACGCCTGCCGCGCCGACTGCGGGCGGAACGATTGTGTATCAAATGAATGATGCCGTGAGTACATCTGGCTTGGCATACATCACCGCCAGTTTCACAACAGGATTTTCATCCTTTGGCGTTGGAGTACCTGCTGCATCACCGTTACCATTAGAATTATTGGATTTCGCGGGCAAGTTAGAAAACAATGCAGCCCTTTTAACTTGGACAACCGCACAAGAAAAAGAAGTATTGGGTTTCGATATAGAACGCTCCATAGACCAAAAGTCCTTTGAAAAAATCGGTTTTGTGGCAGCCAAAAATCAAACTTCGACCCAATCGTATTCCTTTAAAGACAACGCATTAAAACAAATGATACAGTATTATCGGTTGAAAAGCAAAGATATAGATGGTACTTACACGTATTCAAAAGTCATTGCCATTCAAACCGCAGCGCAAAGCAGCAAAGCAACTTTTGCGATTGCACCGAATCCTGTACCTGCTGAAATGCAAGTTATGTTTAATGAAATACCTGATACTGATTTTGATTTGCGCATTACGGATATGACAGGGCGGCAAGTATATCAACAACATTACACGCTTTCGGAAGCAAAAACGTTGGTGATTCCAATGGAAAAACTTTCGACAGGCAATTATATTGTGAGTTTACAACTGCCGAATAGACCCATCCAGAGCTTAAAAATACGCAAACTTTAATTTTTTTTGGATGGAAAGGAGTTTAAGTTAAAAAATCGACAAAAGCATACAGCTTAAAGTATTGATTTTCAATATAATATAATATAATATAACGTTTGGAGGGTTTCAAACCCTCCAAACCCTCCAAACCCTCCAAACCTTGTTGTTGTCGATTCTTTAAATTTTAACTACTTATTTTTAACCTGAGTACTTGACAAAGATGTTCGCTCTTTTATGCGCAATTCGGATTGTATCGTTTTGCCTTCCTACCGAGAAGGCATGCCAACCGTTTTAGCCGAAGCAGGCGCGATGCACAAACCAATCATTACAACCGATGTGGCAGGATGCCGAGAAATGGTGGAGCAGGAAGTCAATGGATATTTAGTGCCTGCAAAATCGGCGGAAGCCTTAGCCAATGCTATGTTAAAAATGCTACATTTATCGGCGGGCGAGCGGGCAGCAATGGGCAAAAACGCTCGATACAAAATCGAAACAGCGTCTGATAATCAATCAATTGCACATTTTTTTTAAAAAATGGCGATAGCTCATTCAGTTTTACGAACAAAAGCACGAATTATAAGGTGATTCAACAGAAAACAATAAGGTGGTCTCGATACCGAAACCACCCCATCGATGTAACAAAAGACCTTTTTACTCACTCTATAATATTTTAGAATGGTTAGGTTGCTTGCATTTTCACGGTGCCTGTGCGTTGCAATACGCCCCAACCCATTAATTCTCCTTTAAACGCTTTGATATAAGATTTAAATAAAATGATATACATAATCGGTCGATATACAATGCGTTGTGGGAACATCAACATCACTAACCAGAATTTCCATTTGCGCCAATTGCGCCAAGTTTCCATTTTTTTCAAGGTTGCCCAATTGATTTCGCCATCAAACGTATAGGCTAAAATCGCACACGACAAATCTATCATCATAAATCCTATATAAAACCAAAATATCTGACTACTCGCCCCTGTTATCAATGCCGCTATCAACAATAAATCGGCTATCGGCGCGAACAAAGGCAAAAACATTTGAAATATTAAAATATTGGGTAAGGCAACCCATGCCAAACCACCATATCGCGGCTTGAATAACGCATCTCTATTTTTCCAAAACGCTTGCATTACCCCAAAACACCACCGAAAACGTTGTTTTTTAAACTGTTCAAATGATTCTGGAGCTTCTGTAATCGCTATAGAAGCATTGTTTTGACCCACCAAATAGCCTTTTTTGATAATCCGCATGGTCAAATCGCAATCTTCCGCCAACGTATCGGTCGTAAAACCGCCTACTTCCAAAATCACTTCTTTGCGAAACGCGCCAATCGCGCCCGGAACCACTGTGATACAATTCAAGACATTGAACGCCAAACGGTCGAAATTTTGAGCTGTCGTATATTCAATCGCTTGCCATTTGGTCAACACATTGATTTGATTTCCAACATAAACATTGCCCGCAACTGCCGCCACTTTCGACTCATAAAACGGTTTCACAATCTCGCGCAAGGCTTGCGGGTCTAATTGTGTATCGGCATCGATGCAAACTACAAAATGATGTTTGGCACGCGCAATCCCATAATTCAACGCAGACGCTTTTCCACCATTCGGTTTTGTATTGACGCTTACGCGGGAATCGTGTGCAAACGCCGCTTTCACTTTCGCAAACGTGCTATCTTTGGAACCATCATCCACAAACATGATTTCATATTCAGGATAATCTTGATTTAATAAACTATTCACACTATCAATCGCACCCATTTCTTCATTGTAAGCGGGGACGATAATGCTCACAGGCGGTGTATAAAGCATTGTTTTATAATGCCTTTCGCGGTATTTTTGGACACAAGCTAACGTCGCCACAAACACAATCCGCACCATACTCAACCAAATCGCCCAATAAAAAAGTCCCGACAACCATTTATTGATACTAAAAATAACACTCGACATATATTTATCCGTCTGCCCAATCACCGCTTGATTGCCCAGAACAGGCGGCATCACCTCTTCTCGTTTTTTGCCCAATAATTGTGCAGTCGTAATAAACGTAAACCCTTGTTTTTTATAAAAAGCAATAATTTGTGGCAATGCTTTAACCGTTGCTTCGCGTTTTCCGCCCGCGTCATGGAGCAACACAATATTACCATGCGTTTTTTGCGCCTCCAAACGCTCCAAAATCTGCTCGGTGGTCACATCGGGTTGCCAATCTCTTGGGTCAATGGATTCACCAACCGACAAATAATTGTGTTTGCGCGCCAATAAAAACGGCATCAATTCATTCAACGAATCAGGCGAGTTATTATACGTGTAAGGAGCGCGGAACAAAATCGTACTATGTCCCGTCACACTTTCAATCGCTCGCCGCGTGTAATCCAACTCCAAATTGGCTTTAAGTGCCGTTACATTATTTAAATTCGGATGTGAAAACGTATGATTTCCAATCTCATGCCCTTCATCATACACTCTTTTCACTAAACTGCTATTTTCTTTGATGAGTTTGCCCATCATAAAAAACGTCGCTGGCACATTTTCTTTTTTTAGAATATCTAAAATATCAGGCGTATATTCAGGGTCGGGTCCATCATCAAAAGTCAACACAATTTTTTTATCGCCCAAAACACCATTCCGCCGAATCACGTAGGCAGCAGGCAATACTTCATAATTTTCCTCTAAAACCAAATGTTGTTTGGCATCATAGGTTGTCGTGACCTTGCCATCGGTCGGCTGACTAATCACATCTAACACCTCGCCCGCACCAATGAAATTGACCCTATCATTTTTTAAAGCAGGAATGTTTTTATTAAAATCAAATAATTCTGTGGTCAAACCATTGACACTCAAATCTTTATGATAAAAATTCCAAACGCGATTGTCTTCAAATCCCAAGTGCGTCAACGCTGCACCGCGCCAAGCCATATTTTGAGCTGCTCGAATGGCATTGAAATTAGTCGCTGCGTCTGTGAAAAAAACGCGGTGCGGCTCTTTATTCGCATCCGAATAATTAAAACTCAAATTATAATTATCATTATCAAATACGATTTTAGCACCTGCCTCCGCCGCAATCGAAATCGCTTGTTGGAAACCGACTATCATCGGATTGCCCTTTTTATTGCCCCAATCATAACCATACGTTGCAGTGGAAAGTATCAATTTATCACTTGGAATTGTATTTGCCACTTTTTCCATCATGGCTTCCAACCATTTTTGTCCTGCTACGGAGCCTGCCATTTCATAATTTTCATCCACAGGCATATAAAAAATATTATCATTGGTTTCTGCCAAACCTGTCAAATCTTCCTGTTTTGGATATAAGGTTTGAGTCACTTGTAAACCATTAGCATTCAATATTTTAAATAATGTTGGATGAAAATTTTTAACAATGATTGCTTGCGCATCATTCGGACGATAATCCATACAAACGCCTTGAAAACCACGTTTTTTCAAGATTTGAACCATACTTTCAATGAAAATCGCACTGCGGGCAGGGTCGTTTAACAATGCCCAAAAAGGCGCGTTATAATCATCCACCACCAATTGCGGCACTACCGCAACTTTGCGATGCTTCATCAATAAATCCAAACTCGCCATATGTCCAATTTCCAACATTGCCGAATCGCCTGTGGGAGCGAGTTTCAACCAATCGGGCATCACCATATTGAGTTTATCGACATTATCGCGCAAAGACGACATGGATTCATTCCTATCAGTGTCAAAAAAGGCGGCTCGAATCTGTTTATCATGCGGAATCGGCTCGCGCGGACTCAACGGCGGCAAATTAGCTTTCGTCAAACGGCTTCCAAAACCATTGATTTTAGGATTTTTAAAATGAATTAACGTCGTATCATTGAATAGAGTGGCTTCATCCGTTTCCAATTTTTGAAACGATTTGGGAAAAATCGGTCGATTTGGGTAAATCACCGAAATCAAAAAAACGATAAAACCCAATGCCAAGACCCCCACAAAAACGCCAAAAACAGCTCGAACCGTTTGCCACCGCTTTGGGGAAAATGCGGTGAAAATTTGTATATCTTTACTCATGGTTAAACCTTATAAGTTTCATTTTTAAAAAAAAAGGGGTGATTATCAACCGTTTGGAGGGTTTGAAACCCTCCAAACGATGTATCCATCTAATTACGCCATAAAAGATACTTGGCATTGACACTCATATAAAAAAAAGGTTTGGTATGCGTCCCATCATAGGGTCCGAAATTCACAGGTATCGTGAAATTAAAACTGGGTGTAATATCAAATTTGCCTACGCGCCGATATGTAATGGGTATATTCAAATCGTAACTGATAATATGTAAAATTTTCCCACTTGAAAGGTCACTGCCCACCTGCGTTTTGGATTTGGTCGAAAGCATGGCAGTCATGCTTGGGTTAATCATAATTTTATCTGTGTTATTTATAAAGTGTTTAAATTCAAAGTATTTAGAAGCAGTCAAAGCGATTTGAGTTACATTTTCGCTTTTGCCAATCATGTAATAAGCCTGCGGCGAAAGCCCAAACCAGCCCATATCAATCGTCCAAAAAGTGGATAAAAAGTGGTCAAAAGTGTATTTCAATTCGGACGCGCTCTTGCCAAAGTAGAACCATTTGGCATACGAAAAAGACGCACTCAAGTGATCGTCCAAGCGAGTCGCATAACCGACTACCGCATCCGCTTTCCCCCATTTTTGCGGGATGCCACTGAAATAATAGCCCAAAGCAGACACCCAAAAACCAGAATGATGGCGATAGGAAACCCCTGGCGAGAGTCCAAATTGTTTGATTCCATAATCACGCCCTGAATAGACGACTTGATTGAGGTAATCCACAGAAGCCAACAATTGAGAAGATTGACTAATCTTGTAATCCAACGAATCTAATCTAAATTTGGCAATTTGTTGGTCTGCATTGCGCTGATTCTGTTGATTTTGATTGACTTGTGCATTTGTGTTTTGGGCAATACAATGAAGTATTACCGCAAAACAAAAGTTCCGATAATTCATAAAATAGGTCTTTTTGAAAAATTAGAAAGTCAGCTGAAGAGCCGTTTTCCCATAGTTGTTATAAATGAAAGTGGATTTTAAACACAGGTGCAACACCTGTTAAATCGGGGGCAAAGGTAGCGGGTTAATAGCAATGTTTTTTAGCCACGTTTTGGTATTTTTAAAAGTTTTATTCTGGATATAGTTTTTTTAAAAATTGCGATTCTGCACTAAATCGGGTAAAAATATCGTGCCAAAAGTTTTAGAATAAAAAAATAAGTAGTTGCAGTTAAAGAATAGACTCAAAAGAATGCTGACTAAAAGGTTGATTTTCAAGGTAGTATAACGTTTAGAGGGTTTGAAACCCTCCAAACGTTGTTGTCGATTCTTTAACATTAACCACTTACTGACAACTGCGGAAAAGCTAAAAAGAGGGCGGATACGCCGCCCCGAAATCGGACACCGTAAACACCGCAGGCGGGAGTTGGCTTTCAAAAACGAAAGGCATCCAACCTTTTTACAGTTGCATGCCTTTCAAGGATTCCTAATCCAACAAATTATCCGATGATGGAATTGTCGCGGCTATATTTGTCCGCCATCATAAATGCACCACCTGCCAAGCCAAGGTCTTTCAAAAAGCCCACCATCCACATTGGATTTGAGCCTTGTTGTGGCAAATGTACTGCAAATGCAAAAACCAGCATCAAGATGCCTAATAAAACAGCAGCCAATTTGTCAAATTTGCCGATGAACGTGGCAATAACAAACGCTAACATCGCCGCACCTGTCAAATAAACCCACAAAACACCACCCGGTAAAAACGAAGGAACTGCACCTGTCATGCCATCCGCGCCCATCAAGTGACTAACGCCCGAAAAGAAAAACGGAACAAGGAAAATGTACTTTCCTAAAGAAGTTAACTGATTCATTGTCAAAAACGATTTGGTTGTGTCGAAAAATTGGTTTAACGCAGATTTGAAGTTGGGTTTGTTTTTACAGAGGTGCCGCAACAACAAATCTGGTTGCAAGATAAGTTGTTTTTTGATAATAGCAAATTTTTATCGGTTTTTTTTAACTTTTTTCTTTTTTTATTAGGGAAATTTGTATTTTTTAGATTTAATATTGTGATAATATGCTATTTGTCCAAATCAAATTCTATCACAATATACCCTCCTCTCATCCAATAAAAAAGACCCCAAAAAGACCTGAAAAAGACCTGAAAATCGGTCTAATCAGCGTTTTTTATTTCCCATTTAAACACCTTATTTTTTTGTAATTGATTTGTTATAAACAAATAATTGTGTGTTTATAACAAATTTTGTTCCGAAATTGCTTTGTTATAAATATTTTGTAGAAAACTTAATACATTTTGTTAAAAAGTTATCCACAGCGACTTTTTCGTAATATGATGTAATTCATTGATTGTCATCGATTTAGGTCAAAAAGTTATCCACATACCAATGTGGATAACTATGTGGATAACTAGTGAGTTATCCACATTTAAAACAATTTCAATGTGGATAACTTTTTCAATGTGGATAACTTTGAAAGTTATCCACATTGAAATGTGAGTTATCCACATTAAAAAGTGAGTTATCCACATTAAAAAGTGAGTTATCCACATTGTGGGATTAATGTTTTTTTTAATCCGACAAAAACCTGAAAATGTGGATAACTATGTATAATTCGATGATTATCAATACTTCCAAAAAAACAGCAATGTTGATAACTATCAAAGTTATCCACATTCGTATGTGGATAACTCATTTTTTGAGCATGTAAGAGCTATGTTATCCACATTGCTTATAATGACCGATTTTTTCTTAAATTTAAATTTAAAACAAAAACTCATCATCATTAACATGGTTAACTAAATTTAACAAAATTTTTTTAAATTTAAAACAAAAAATTTATACACAAATTAATATTTTATCAATAAGTTAAAAAACTTATATGTATCATCGTTTAGCTTTAAATTGTAAGTCCCAAATAAGTAGGGAAATATTCCGCCGCCTTTTTGAAAAATGATTTTTTTACAAAAAAATCATTTTTCAAAAAGGTGGCGGAATCCGTTACGGTTTTAAAAAGCCGCGAAAGTTATACACACACCAAATAGAGTTATCCACATCCATTTGTGGATAACTCGAACCAAATGTGCATAACTTTTTACCCTTCTAAATTTTTCAATCGAAAAAGGCAGCAAATGTGGATAACATTTTTTAAGTTTTTTAATTTTCGATGCAAAAACAACAAAAATGTGGATAACTTTCTTTGAAAAACCCGTCAAAAAAACTTTTATCCACAGGAAAGTGCGATATAGATAAATTTTACAAAAAAATCAACCTTTTTTCGATGCGATGTGGATAAGTTTTAGGAAGCATTTTTTTTTAAAAAAAAAGTTATCCACAAAAAACGCAAATATGGATAAAAGACTGTTTTAAAAATTTTAAAATACCGCGATTTATTCACGTTTTTAAGGCTGTTTTCGCAAAGTGTGGATAAGTTTGTTGAAAACGCATTTTAAGCCGCTTATTTTATCCACAAATGGGCTTATTATCCACAATTCAATATTTTCTTAATTTGTGGATAACTTTTGTCTTTTTGTAATGGGCAAAAGGTTAATTTTGCAGTCTCTTAGACTTGGCTTTTGGGCGATTCATTGGATTTTTAGTGATAATCGACAGGCTCAAATGAATCCAAAAAAGCCAAATCTAAAAGTTATCCACATTTGCAGGTACTGAATGTGGATTTCGACCTTATTTTTTAAAAAACCTAAAAATTATCCACGTTTTTAGACAAAAATGTGGATAACTTTTGTGTTTTAAAAAAACACACAGTGGGTAGTATAACGTTTGTAAGGGTTTAAACCCTCCAAACGTCGTTGTCGATTTATATATAAATTATTTTTAATGAAAACCCCATTATTCATCACTACTTTAAGCAAGCAATTTGAGAAGCCATTACCGGGCAAGAAAGCGCACCTTAAAAAAGCGCATCCCTTGCGGGCTTTGGAAGCCTTGCCCGATGAAAATGCTCGCAAAGCCAGTGTTTTAGTCTTGCTTTTTCCTAAAAAAACAAGTATTGGCACAGAATGGCATTTGGTTTTAACAGAACGCGCCTTGCACATTGGCGACAAACACAGTGGGCAAATGAGCTTTCCCGGCGGCGGCTATCAGGTAAGTGACGGCGCGTTGCCTAACGGCATGTGGCAATGTGCATTGCGTGAAGCTCATGAAGAAGTACATATAGATATTTCAAAAGTGCATTTAATTGGGCAGATGAGCGATTTATATATACCAGTTAGTAAATATCAAGTTTTTCCTTATCTGGCATGGTCTGCCGCGCCTTTTGATTGGAAGCCGCAACCTTCGGAGGTCAAAACCATTTATGAAGTGCCATTAAGCTTTTTGAAAAATCCTGATAATTTGAAAATAACGGAAATTTGGATTTCGGAGCGATTTACTTTGCCCGCAGTGCCGTATTATGATGTGTGTGGAAAAAAAGTGTGGGGCGCGACGGCGATGATATTAGGAGAATTGTTAGATATGATTGATAATCAATCTGTTATGGTAATATAATTTTTTAATCAGCCATTTCCGTTTTGAAAATTGTTGAAATAGGATGCTTATGATTTGAAGAATAAAAAGGATATTTTGAGTTGCGATTGGTGCTTTTCAACTGAAAAATTCCTTCAATTCCTTGAAAATTTTTGAAATAGGATGCTTATGATTTGAAGAATAAAAAGGATATTTTGAGTTGCGATTGGTGCTTTTCAACTGAAAAATTCCTTCAAATTTGAAAATTTTTGAAATAGGATGCGTATGATTTGAAGAATAAAAAGGATATTTTGAGTTGCGATTGGTGCTTTTCAACTGAAAAATTCCTTCAATTCCTTGAAATCATACGCATCCTATTTCAAAAATTTTCCAAAGCGGAAATGGCTATTTTTTAATTTAATACATTAAATGATATGTATCAAGTCACGGTAAATATAGCAGATGAAAGAGAGCGTAGGTTTCGGAAACCTATTCTGTAGTTTCACTTGGTGAATTGGATATTCCTATGTTCCATGTGGAACATTTCAATCATGTGCAAGCCGAAATCCGATAAAATTGCCTTGTCGGGCGGGTTCTAAATAGCCCCGAAAGGTAATTCGAGCCGTTTTAGGCAAGGTATTCCAGCCACTTCCGCGCTGAATCCGACTATCGCCAGTGGTCGCACCTTTCGGATTATCAGCATCCATGATGCTGTAACTGAAACTATACCAATCCTGACACCACTCCCAAACATTGCCTGACATATCAAAAATACCTAATTCATTGGGCAATTTGCCCCCTACTTCATGGGTTTTTCGGCGAGCATTTTCATTGTGCCAAGCCACTTCATCTAAGGTATTGCTGCCACTATATTTGAAATTTTTGCTTTTTTTGCCCCCGATTGCGGCGTATTCCCATTCAGCCTCTGTCGGCAACCGATATTTTTGACTCGTTTGCGCATTGAGTGCTTGAAGAAATGTTTGGACATCCTCCCAAGTCACCTGCTCCACAGGGCAATTGTCGCAACTCGAAAATTTAGACGGATTTTTACCTGCCATAACCGCTTTCCATTGCGCTTGCGTCACTTCGTACTTACCGATGGAAAAAGATTTTACAGCAATCGTGCGCACAGGTTGTTCATTTCGACTCACACCTTTGCCACCGATGTGTGGGTCGGATTGTCCCATCGAAAACGTACCGCCTTCTACAGCAATCATTTCGATGGATAGTGGTTTTGAACTGGTGTCAAGAACGGCGGGTGCAAAAGTGCCATTCCAAAAAGAGGTTAAAAATAGAAAGTATTTCATTTTTTAATGGATTGAATTGTTTAGTCAAGTTGACAACTGGACTGGGTTAAACAAAAATGGAATCATTGGAAATCAAAGAATCATAGCCATTTATTCCGAACTTAACAAAGTCAAGTTAAAGCAAACGACCGAAAAACGCTATGATACTTTACATTTTGTTACCTTACATAACGACTACTCCATTGGTTATGTAGCGGCTACTTACTCAAAACGGATTCTTTTTGCAATTATTTTAGGTGCAGTAAACTTCAAATTTTGTAATTACTGAGCGTTTCGCTAAGAGTAGTTACAAATTTTTTTAAAAGCAGTGCTTTCATTCTATGTGGAACATTTGGAAATGATAATAAAATCTATGTTCCATGTGGAACGTTTGGAATGATAGCAAAAACCTCCCAATTTGACCTCTCCGACCTATCGAATTTAAAAAAATGCTTATCTTTGAGGCAATAATTTTTAAATCAAGATGAAATATACAATCCAATTGTTGATGTGCTGGTGTCTTGCGACCTGTTTGCAAGCACAATCGCCTGTTGTTGAACGCGCCAATCCGACCAATTGGTGGGTCGGCATGAAAAACCCGAAGTTGCAAGTACTGTTGTACGGCAAAAACTTGAAAGGGTCAAAAGTCAATCTTACCTATTCAGGTGTGACGTTGGAACAAGTGCAAGAAGTCGAAAACCCCAATTATTTGTTTTTAGATTTGCACCTTGCGCCCGACACCAAAGCAGGTTCCTTGACTATTAACCTGAATAAAAATGGTCAAAACACGAATTTTAAGTACGAATTGCGCCGCCGCGACAAAAAACCGCAACCGATTACATCCAAAGATTTCATTTATTTGTTGATGCCTGACCGTTTTGCAAATGCAGACCCATCCAATGACAAATTTGCAAATATGGCGGATACGGCTTCTACGCGCAAAAATCCATTTTTACGGCATGGCGGCGATTTGCAAGGCGTGCAAGCGCATTTGGATTATTTGGATGAGTTGGGCGTGACCACAATTTGGCTTAATCCTGTCATCGAAAACAATCAACCGCAAACGGATGAGGGCGGCGCGATGCGTTCTGCCTATCACGGTTACGGGTTTACAGACCATTATAATGTCGATAAACGATTGGGTGGGAATGATGCGTATTTGAAATTGGTCACGGCGGCGCATGCCAAAGGGATGAAGGTCATGCAAGATGCGGTTTATAACCATGTCGGCATCAATCACTGGATTTTGCGCGATTTGCCGATGAAAAGTTGGTTGAACCAATGGCAAACTTATACGAATACGTCCTATCGGGATGAACCGATGATTGATTTAACGCACCGCGCTAAAACGGATTTTGAGGTGCAACAAAAAGGTTGGTTTGTGCCTTTTTTGCCTGATTTGAATCATCATAATCCATTGGTAGCCAATTTTCTAATCCAACATGCCCTTTGGACGGTAGAATATTTTGGAGTAGATGGTTGGCGCGTCGATACGTACCAATATAATGATTTGGAATTTATGAATCATTGTAATGATGCGTTGTTGGATGAGTATCCTAACATGTTGATTACGGGCGAAAATTCGGTGCATAATGTGGTCAGTCAAGCGTATTTTGCGCGAAATAATTTGAATGTGCCTTTCAAAAGCAATATGCCTTCTGCAAATGATTTCGTTTTATACCATGCGACAACAGATGCTTTGACTGAAAATTTTGATTGGGGCAAAGGTTTCAATCGCTTGTATTCGACTTTGGTGAATGATTTTTTGTATGAAAACGCTGATTTAAACATGACTTTTTTGGATAATCATGATGAAAATCGCTTTTTTTCGGTAGTGGGCGAACAAATGTCGAAATATCAATTGGGACTTGGGTTTTTATTGACCACTCGCGGCATTCCACAAATCTATTATGGGACGGAGATTTTAATGAAAAATTTTAAAAATCCGTCAGATGCAGAAGTGCGTCAAGATTTTCCGGGCGGTTTCAAAGGTGATAGTTTGAATAAATTTGTCGCAGCGAATCGGACGGAATTGGAAAATCAAGCCTTTAATTTTGTTAAAAAATTAGCGCAATACCGCAAAAAATCAACACCGCTTCAAGTTGGAAAATTAACGCATTATTTACCGCAAAATGGAACGTATGTGTATTTTAGACATACACAAGATGCTGTGGTGATGGTGATTATGAGTCAAAATAGTAAGGAAGTGACGTTGGATATGAGTCGTTTTCAAGCATCTTTGCGCGGATATGCACAAGGTAAAAATGTAATGACCGAAGCGATTTTGAAAGATTTGAAACAAATAACTGTACCTGCGATGTCGATTCAGATAATAGAATTGACGCGTTAAGGCGTTTGGTTTAGAAGAAAAATAAATATATCGTAAAAATATTTTGATTCATCGAAAAAAGTTATTTTTTCATCGAAAAATCCTTAATTTTGAAGCGTTAAAAAAGAATGCAGCCCTATCTTTTAAAGACTTATAAAACCTGATTTAAAAATCAAATGTTAAAGATAAAATTTTTTCATACATTATAGTGAGCTTATTGTTGGGACAGGGCTGCCTCTTTTGAAAGATTATTGAGTCATCAAACCACTTCTAAAACGATTTGAGGTTTTAAAACGCTGCCTGCATCGAATTTTTTTTTTAATTTTTTTTTAACACTTTTTATTGCTGCACAAATTCTTGCATTCTTAGCAAGAAAGGCTTACATTTGTACTTCTAAAATTTAAAATCATGATAAACATACCCTATAGTTTACGCATCAGTCTCTTACCCACAAATTTCGTAAATTTGAAAAATTTACGAAATTTAAATTTACGAAATTTTAGGTGCATTTTTCAGTTGAAAAGCACCCTTTTGAGTTCAGCAGATCCTTTTTATCCTTCCAATCATACGCCTCCTATTTCAACAATTTTCTAAAGCGGAAATTGCTGAATTACTCCGATTTGCGCGCTCTTTGCGCCTTTTGCATTGGATTTTCGGCATCCATATTGCGCATTTTAAACAATTCAAATCGAGAAGGCTGTATTTTAGGCGGAAAATAATTGTTAGAAACATCGGTATCCGCCGTTTCCAAATACGGGTCAAGCACAATTTGTTTGATTTCTTTATCGGATTGGAATATTTTAGTCACTTTTTTGTCGCCTTTGCGCCAAATTTCGGCAGGGATTTTATGCAATTCTTTCGTACCATCTGCGGCTTGCAACTCCACCAAAATCGGCATGACCAAATCGCCTACCAATTCAAAAGTCACCTCATAATAGTTTTTTGCTCCTGTTTGTAACAATGCTTTCTCCTCCGCCCCCAGAGAAGATACATATTTGTCATAATCTTTTTTATCTAAAACCGTCGTCGCAAACAAATCATCATCTGTGTAATAATCGCGCAAAGAACGGTCTTTTTCATCTTGCGTCTGCTTAATTTCCTGCTCATTGCGAATCGACATGATGCTACGCGGTGCATTTTTGGCTTCTTCGCGGCGTTTTTGCGCCTCTACGACAGGATTTTTGCTATCCAATTGCAATAAACGCACTTTATCAATCGCAATATCCACATAATCAGTCGTATAATACCAACCTCTAAAAAACCAATCCAAGTCCACACCCGATGCATCTTCCATCGTGCGGAAAAAATCCGCAGGCATCGGATGTTTGAACATCCAACGTTGCGCATAGGTTTTAAACGCAAAGTCAAATAATTCGCGTCCCAAAATCGTTTCCCGCAAAATATTCAAGGAAACAGCCGTTTTATTATACGCATTATTGGAAAATTGGCGCAAAGATTCCGAGTTTGTCATAATCGGTTCGAGCCGCGCAGGGTCTCCTTTCATATATTCCGCAACGTGTGAAGTGGTACGGCGCGTTGGAAAATCGCGTTCCCACTGTTGTTCAGCGAGCGTTTCCAAGAAAGAATTGAGTCCTTCATCCATCCAAGTCCATTGCCGTTCATCCGAATTGACAATCATTGGGAAATAATTATGACCCACTTCATGGATAATTACGCCAATCATCCCATATTTTGTGCGTTCTGAATACGTTCCATCCTTCTCAGGACGACCGCCATTGAAACAAATCATGGGATATTCCATCCCAATTTGGTCGGTATGCACCGAAATCGCTACTGGATACGGATAGTCAAAAGTATGATGTGAATACCATTTCAACGTATGCGCCACCGCTTTCGTGGAAATGCGCTCCCACAACGGATTGCCTTCTTTCGGATAATACGACATCGCCATCACAGGTTTCCCAGTCGATTGCGGCACGCCCATTGCATCCCAAATGAATTTTCGAGAACTCGCAAACGCAAAATCACGGACATTTTCGGCTTTGAAAACCCACGTTTTATTGGAAGAAGCCTTTTTGCCTTCTGCTGCTTTCGCTTCGGCGGGCGTGACAATCATCACAGGTTCGGTCGCAGTTTGGGATTTTTCCAAACGCGCTTTTTGTTCCGCACTCAAAACGGCATCAGGATTTTGCAAAACGCCAGTTGAACCGACAATATGATCCGCAGGAACGGTCAACGCCACTTCATAATTCCCAAAACTCAATGTAAACTCGCCCGCACCCAAAAATTGTTTGTGTTGCCAACCCGTCACATCGCTATACACGCACATACGCGGGAAAAAATGCGCAATCGTGTATAAATAATTGTTGTCTTCCGCAAAATATTCATATCCAGCGCGTCCGCCCACCTTCATACGGTCATTCACATTGAACCACCATTTAATTTTGAACGAAAAAGATTCCCCTTTTTTCAACGGCTTGGGCAAATCAACGCGCATCATCGTTTCCACAATCTTGTACGGCAAGGCTTTATCGCTCATATCGCGTACCGTTTCGACTTTAAAACCACCATCATAATCAGGAAAAACATGTTTGAATTGTAACGCCGTCATCTTGTCAGATAACTTTGTTGGTTCTGCTTTTTGAGCCAAACCACCTTTTTCCATATTATTCTGGTCGAGTTGCAACCATAAATAGGTCAACACATCAGGCGAATTATTGGTGTACGTAATCGTTTCATCGCCCGACAATTTTTGCGTTTTGTCGTCGAGTTCGATTTGCATTTTGTAATCGGCTTGTTGTTGCCAATATTCATGTCCGGGTGCGCCCGAACCAGTGCGATACGCATTCGGTGTCGGTAAAATTTCTTCTAATTGACGAAATTTGTCTTTGAATGGCGCACCTTGACCATACAAAACGGATGAAAAGCTCAATAAACAACCTAACATCCAACAGGTAGATAGACTTCGATTCATGCTTCTAACTATAATTAAAAAATGAAGATTTGAAATTACTCCCAAAAATACAAAAGATACCGATAAAAAGGATTAGATGCGTGAAAAAGTTTATTTTTGAGGAGAAAAGTTGTTTTCATGTTCCACATAGAACATCAAAATTCCATGTTCCATGTGGAACGTCGCGCATTGTGTAATAGCGTCGCTTTTCAATGTTCTATGTGGAACATTGAAAAGGTCAAGGCGTAACGTTCCATGTGGAACATGGAATCAATGGATGTAGGTTTTATTTAAGTTTTGGGTTTCAATTGAAACCGAATTTTAATTTTTCCGCAACTTGTTTTTAAATTCCAATAAGAAGCAATAGAAAAACGTGCGGCAAGTTGCAACTTGCCGCACGTTCTGCTTGATTTTTTAGGTTCAATTCATGGAACGTTAAAAAAATCAGGGCGTTTTTATCAACAATTGAAATCCATTGCCATGAATATTGACAATTTCAATATTGGAATCGCCCGCCAAATATTTGCGCAATTTAGTGACAAACACGTCCATACTGCGCGCCGTGAAATAATCATCCTGCCCCCAAATCTTGGTCAATGCCTCTGAACGCGGCAAAATATCATTCACATGATGACAAAACATTTTCAATAATTGCGCTTCTTTAGGCGACAATTTTGCTGGTTCAGACTCTGTATGCCCTTCTAAACTCAAAATCCGCAACGGATAATTGAAGTGATATTTGCCAATTGTATATTCTTTAATTTCATCTCGTGCATCCGCTTTGGGCTGTGTGCGTTTCAAAACCGCTTGGATTCGGAACAATAACTCTTCTGAATTAAACGGTTTGGAAATATAATCATCCGCGCCCAATTTGAAGCCATTCAAAACATCATCTTTCATGGTTTTGGCAGTTAGAAAAATCACAGGCACTTCTTTATCGCGTTCTTTGATGTCTTTGGCAAGCGTAAACCCATCTTTTTTAGGCATCATCACATCCAAAATACACAATTTAAATTGGTGATTCCCTTTTTTAAAGGCTTCCCACCCTGCTTGACCGTCTGTCGCCAAGGTCACATCATAATCATTCATCTCCAGATAGGAGCGCAACACGTCGCCAAAATTAGGGTCATCTTCGACGAGTAAGATTTTCGTATTGTTTGCAGCCATGCTAAAAAAATTTTTTACGAGGTTTATGCTTAAAATGAATCGCTTTTATTTGAACTGTCTCTTTTCTATAACGCCCAAATGTTAAAATTCGTCTGTCAGCACAATAATTTTTTTTAATTAAAACCGCAGTAGCAGAAAAAAAGCCGCTTCGGAATGGATCCAAAACGGCTTTCAATATAAAATAACATAAAAACTTCTACTTATTTCAATACTTATTGTTTCATCAATCGCTCTACATGCGTTTTATTTTCTGCCGTGATGCGTACTAAATACATGCCTGCTGCAAAATGGGATAAATCCAATTCATAACTGGCATCTTGGCTTTGACGACTTTCGGTCTCATACACCAATTGACCAGTAATGCGATACACTTGCACTTTGGCATCCAACATTTTGTTGTAAGAAACCGTCAACATCGTTGTACCTGTGGTTGGATTCGGAGCTAATTGCACTTTCGCAATTGCTGAACCTGCTTCAAAAACCCGATTTCCAAAGCTCACTGTAAAGGTTTTTTCATCAAAACAACCTCTTGCATCCGTTACGCGAACCGTGTAAGTACCCGCAGGTAAATTGCGTATATCATTGCCTGTCAATGCAGTAGGTGTATTAAAATAATTCCATGTATAGGTGTAAGGAGCCACTCCATTTACTGTACCTGCTTGAATCCGTCCATCATTGGAAGTGAACAATCGGGAGTTTGTAACAGTTCCTGTAATGTTCAATTTTTGGCAACCAAAGAAATTGATATTATCTAAATCCATAAAGTAACCATTGAAATCACTCGTAGCTGATTTGACGCGGAAACGCACTTGAATATTCCCACCCGAAACACTGCGCAACGATAATTTGCGATTTTTATACAAAGTATCCACCATATGATTGCCCGCATGAACGGTGTCTAAACCAACCCATGCACCGCCACAACTTGCCGCTTCTACAAAAAGCGAATCATTCGTCACCATGCCATAACCTGCAAAAGGGGGCAAACTGCTCACCGCGCGATAATCATAACTCATTGAATCCAAAGGTCTTACCAACCCTAATTTGGTGGTGGTTGCGGTGAAAGTCCGTCCTGCACCGCCATAAATATTGGCGTAAAGGTAGCCATTTGTTCCACGATTGCCATGTCCGCCGCGTTCAACGCCTGCTGCTGCCCGCGATAAAACCCAATTCGTCGGCAATAAATAATTACTGAATGGATGTACGGTTGGCAAGTTCACTGCTGCGACCCGATTGAAACTGAATGCCGTACTATCATTATACGCCGCAGGGTCATTCGCCAATTTCACCCAAGTTTCCACTTTGTAATCGCCGTCTGCGGTCGAATTGAACGCTGTTCGGAACGTGTAAAGGGCAGACGCACCTGCCGCAATGTCCATAGAATCAATGTTTTCCGTCACCACTGCGCCGCCATTGATGCGGTAACTTGCCGCATAACGATATTGACGCATATTACTCAAATTCGTAATTTTAACCGTCACACTATCATTCGGCGTACCACAAATGGTTTTATCCTGATTTGTCGCATTGGCTGCTGCCAAATCAGTCGTGATAGGGAGGCGAATCACAATATTATCTATGGCAAAACCATCATACGTATTAACGCTTATATCAGACGCAAACGCAAATCTCAATCGGCAATTTACATTGCCTCTGAACCCGCGCAACACGTCTTTTGCAACCACCCAGCCGCCTGAATTGCCTGTCCAGCCCCTGCTGCGCAAACTCCGAACCGTATCATTATACCAGTTGAGTCCACTGCCCGCACTGCCAATCGTTGCCCAAGTCACGCCATTATCCGTACTGCCTTCCAAGCGCATACCGTCATAACCCGATTCTGCATTATAGTTCAAACTGAATGCAATTTCAGGGTCTGCCACCGCACTTGCAAAATCTAAACAAGGCGAATACAAATAAGATTTTTCATTATTATTATAATTCCCAATTAAATTCGTCGTCCAAACCTTATTGCCACTCGCCGCACTCGTAATATTACCATTGGCATCCGCAGGTTTGCCATGTTCCCAAGAAGCAGCAACACTCTCGCGTCCAATCGTCCAGCCACCGCGATTGGGTTCAAACCCATTCACATAAGGCAAACTTGTAATAATTGGAACAGATGTAATCACCGTTCTAAACGTATCATTCGGTGTAAGCGAATCATTCGGCACTTCGACCCAAGCCCTGAAATCGTAATCGCCCGGTCTTGAAAAGTCGTAAGGAATTTTAAAAAAGACCGTCGCAACACTATCCTTACTGATAACTCCCGTGTACATCCCATCCACAGGCGGCGAAACGCTGCCCGGAATGCCATCGACGCTGTAACGGAATTGAATCAACGTTTGAGGCGTACCACCAAAGTTTTTAATCAAAATCTTAATCGTATCATTGCCCATCATACAACGGCTTCTTGGATTGACCAAATCGACCACTGCCACATCCGTTGCATAATACGTCTTAAATTGCGTCGGCTGACCATAAGCTCCTTTATTACCGCCACATACAGATGATACATAAACATCATATTCTGTAAATTCGCGCAAGCCTGTCAAATAGAAAAGCGTATCCAAAGCCGTTTTAATCGTCCCTGTACCCGGTTTGAAGCCCACAGGTCCGTATTCGACTGCGTATCCAGATGCGTCATTTGCCAAAATATCCCAATGCAATTGAACATAAGTTGCCGAAACCCGCCGAACTTGAACATTATTCGTGCGCCGACACGCCGCACAAGAAGCGATTTCGCCAAACGTAAACGGGTTGCCCAATCCGACAATCGTACCTTGACCCGCTTTGACCGTATCGCCATTGACATCGTACAGCACGAATCGGTTTTGCCCATCCGAAAAATCGGTGGAACGAACATACGTGATCCGAATCGAATCGCCTTGTCGCACCGACAGGCTGAATCGAGTGGAATCTCCCATCACATGGCGATAAATACTATCTGATTGCCCCGTAATCTGTACACGCACGCCTGCGGTTCCCCAGCCATTTCGACCCAAATCCATGAGTTTGAGGCTGTATGCGCAGTTTTGCGCTTCCACAAAGTGCGCTAACAACAAGAGCAGACCCGTTAGGAGCCCATTTATCTGTACCTTCATCACAGAGTTATAAAATTTCATAGGCGTTTTTTTATGAAAATGATAATAAATAGTTATTTTAATTCAAAAATTTGCAACCTTTTTATAAATTAGGGTGTTAATTGACCGTCTCGCGAGTGCAAGTGAAAAAGCCCTGTATCCGTGAAACTGTAAAAGATGAACGAAATTAATTCAAATATTTGTTTTTCAAATGAATATTTATAAGAAAAATGAATATTTTTAAAATCAAGGTTAAAAATAAGCATTTTTTAAATTTATACGATTATCATATGTGATTTTAATTTCAAAAAACCGTAAAAAAACTTTTTCAACTTAGATTTTATGAATTGTAATACAATCCACCAAATCCAAGTTGAAACAATAGAATACGTCACCTCATTGTCTTATCACACAAATTCATCTAAAAAAATATCGTGGCTGTTTATTCAATCAAAGATTTGGAAACCCTTTCAGGCGTAAAAGCGCATACGATACGGATTTGGGAACAACGCTACGCCTTGATAAATCCAGGGCGCACCCATTCTAATATTCGATATTATGAAGATTGTGAACTCAAATTTTTGTTAAATATCGCGCTTTTAAACAAAAATGGGTTTAAAATTTCTAAATTAGCGGGTATGAAACGGTGCGATATTGCCGAAAAAGTTGCCGCGATTTCAGAAGTGAATTTTGAAAATGATACTCAATCGGATGCGATGACGATTGCGATGATTGAAATGGATGAATGTAAATTTGACCGTGTGTTCGCGGCAAATATACAACAGATTGGTTTTGAACGCACGATGCTTGAAGTCATTTACCCATTTTTGGGCAAACTGAGTGTTTTGTGGTTGACGGGTTCTTTGCGCCCTGTGCAAGAAACGTATATGAGTAATTTGGTGCGGCAGAAAATCATCGCGGCGATTGACCGTGAACCGCCTGTGTCGAATCGGGATGCAGCATCTTTCATGTTGTACCTGCCCGAAGGCGATAATCAAGAATTGACGATGTTATTTTTGCAATATTTGTTGAAAAGCAGGCGACAACGCGTGATTTATTTGGGTCAGCAGGTTCAAATATCGGATTTATCGGATGCGTATCGCATTCATAAACCGACGTATATCTTCACGATGCTGAATGAAGATCCATTGAGAACCACTTTACAAAAATATATAGACGATTTGGTTGAAAACTTCTCTTGTTCACAAATCTTGTTGACGGGCTATCAAGTGATGTCGCCTTTGTTGCGCCGCCCTGAAAAAGTGCATATCCTCTCTGGCTTGCAAGATACGATTGCGTTTATCGATGCCTTGCGGGTCAAATAATGTTTTGGATTTAATTATCCATTCCAAACAAACGAATCATGGTAAAAACACCAAAACCAATAAAGACCTTATTTTTCGTTTTGCGCACTCCATTTTCAACAAAAATTAAGTTTTTACAACCTTTCCATGTGTTTTGGCATTATTACAGATAATTAAAGTAATTGATTATGCCCGAAGAAAAAAAAAAAGAACCTTTCGTCAATCCGATTGACCCCGATAAAATTGCTGAAAATGCTGCGTTTTTGCCTTATGCCACCAGTGTCGGTGGCGCAGTGATTCGCCCCGAAGATAAAGGACGCATCAAGGGCAATTCCATGATGGCGATGTATGAGCAGACCGACCGTCAAATGGGGCAACTCAAAGACCAAATGGAAACGCTCGTACGGCAAGCTCAAGTCTTGCAACGCCGAAAAGAGATTTCGGAACAAATTTATCAAGCAACCATGAATTTTAGACCTGTTATTGGTCATATTTATCATTTGTATCAGCGTAAAAAGGAAGGGAATCCACTGATTTCATTGGTTAGCCCCGAAGAGTGGGGCGTGAAACCTCCTTATGATTACCTTGCCACCGTGCAATTGTTATATGACCATACGTGGGAGATTTTAAGTCAAGCGGAATAACGGTTTGGAGGTGCAATGCCTCCAAACCGTTTTTTGTTAAAAATTTGTGAAAATACATCTACACTTATACATATGTAGATGTGTATCATAATAGTTTTGTAAATTTGTGCCGTCAAGCATAAACTTTTTTTCAATGCAGCAAGATTGGTTCAATATTTGGCAGAAAGCAGCAACCCAAAACAATACCTCAAAATATATATATTAAAAAAAATACTGTTTAAACAATGCAATTTCAAATTTTTACGCCCGATACACCTAAAAAAATGAGTCGTTGGGAACTGATTAAATGGTTGTTTCGAGGTATGGCAGGTCTATTCGTAGCCCTTGTAATTCGGACGGCAGTAGTCCTTTGGTTTCCAGAGGTTTGCTTGAATCCCAATCCTGCACCACCTCAGATAGAGGCGCGACAAACACAGTCGCCTTTGGAACCGATTAGTCATCAACTCGCAAAAAAACGCAAAAGGTTTTGAATGAGGAGTCATCCCCAATTTTCGGAGTCCCAAGCAGGTCTTCCTAAAATTGGGGATGACTCCTATTCAAAACCGTTGTCGCATCACTTCATACAAGATAATGCCTGTTGCCACCGACACATTAAACGAATCACTTGTCCCAATTTGCGGGATGCGAAACGCTTCATCTGCCCGTTTCAGCCAAGCAGGATTCACACCTTCCCCTTCCGAACCGATTAAAATCGCGGTCGGTAAGGTAAAATCGCTTTCAAAAATCATTTTTCCCGATTTCAAATGGCTCGCAAACACGCGCACGCCCATTTCGCCAAGATAATCCAATACATGGCTCAGACTTTTCTCCCGACAAATCGGTATTCGACTGAACGCACCTGCAGCGGCTTTTATCGCTTCCGCGTTGATGACCGCCGTCCCTTTTTGCGGCACAACGACTGCATCCACACCCGCCACTTCCGCACTCCGCACAATCGCGCCGAGATTACGCACATCCGTCACACCATCCAATAACAATAGTAAAGGGACTTTCCCCGTGACCATTACCTGCGGCAACACAGCCTCAATCGTCGTGTATTCAATCGCCGCAGTCATACCGATGATGCCTTGATGATTGCCATTGACCAATTTATTCAACTTTTCCTTCGGCACGACGCTCAAAACCACTTCGTGTTCGCGACAAAGGTGGCGGATTTCAATTTCGGCTTCGCCTGTCATGCCTTGTTGTATCATGACTTTTTCCATGCGTTTACCTGCCCGCAGTGCGTCTGCAACAGGATGACGACCATAGATTAACATATTATTATCGTCCAATATATTTTTTTTTAAATTTTTAAAAACGGATTATAGTATGCTTATTTGAATCAGGAATTTTAGGCTACATCGATTTGATTTTTTGATAAAAAAATCAAATCGATGTAGCCTAAAATTCCTGATTCAAATAATCAATGTTCGGCTCTTGCTGCAACGGGTAGTGGCGAATCATCCTGCTCCTCTTCGGGGAAGGATAAACCCATCGATGATAATGCTTTTTCAGAAGCTGTTTGTTCGGCTGCTTTTTTATTGAAATCGTCCGCTACGGCTACTTTTACGCCATCGACCAAAACGGCTACTTTAAAACGGTCTCGTTTTTCAAATTTGTATTTCGCAATCACTTTGTAAGCAACGGTTTTGCCATTTTTTTGACTCCATTCTAAGAGTTGACTTTTGAAATTATCATCATAGGTTTCCAATTCATGAATGTCCAAATACCGCCTCAATACTTTCCGAATGACGAATTTTTTCGTCCGTTCATAACCCAATTCCAAATAAACCGCACCCACCAACGCTTCGACGGCATTGCCCAACATTGACCGACTCAATCGAGCATTATTGTATTCTTGAAGGATGATGTCCAACCCCATCTCATCCCCAATCCGATTCAATGAATTGCGTTTCACCATTTTAGAGCGCATTTTGGTCAAAAAACCTTCATCACTATTGGGATATTTGTTGAAAAGGTATTCCGCCACAATCGTTCCTAAGACAGCATCGCCCAGATATTCTAAGCGTTCATTATTTTGAGTAGCCCCATTTGCCTTTTCAGGATTGGTGGATTTATGGTAAAAAGCGAGTTTATAAAGTCCCAAATCTTTCGGCACAAAACCAAGTATAGGGCGCAAACGTCTTGCAATTTCTCGGTCTTTTGAGAAATTGTAATTATAAATTTTTCTAAGGAAGCCCAACATCGCACTAATTAGATAATCAAGATGAGGTAATAATGCTTTAATCACAGGTCACAAAAGGCAAGCAAACTCATTTAAATCATTGAAAATCAATTATTTAATAAAAAATAAAAAGGTGGGATTCCATTTTTCAAGCATCGAAATAAAGATACGATGTTTGGAAAATGATTGGGCTATACCACAATAAGGACACCTTGATTTATTTTTATTTAAATTATTTTATTTAAATTTTTTAAAAAAAATGGTAGCACTTTTGTTGTTGTAATTAACAGCAAATTGTTTTAATAATCATTATAGTATTTGTCAATTGTTTTATACAAAAAAGTTTAAAAATAGTTTTAAACTATAATAAGCAAATGCGATTCAAAACCCCGTTTTAAAGGTGCGTAGCACCGCAATATTGGTAGCAAATGCGATTCAAAACCCCGTTTTAAAGGTGCGTAGCACCGCAATATTGGTAGCAAATGCAACTATAATAAGCAAATGCGATTCAAAACCCCGTTTTAAAGGTGCGTAGCACCGCAATATTGGTAGCAAATGCGATTCAAAACCCCGTTTTAAAGGTGCGTAGCACCGCAATATTGGTAGCAAATGCGATTCAAAACCCCGTTTTAAAGGTGCGTAGCACCGCAATATTGGTAGCAAATGCACCGCAATATTGGTAGCAAATGCGATTCAAAACCCCGTTTTAAAGGTGCGTAGCACCGCAATATTGGTAGCAAATGCACCGCAATATTGGTAGCAAATGCGATTCAAAACCCCGTTTTAAAGGTGCGTAGCACTGAAATATTGATAAAACGGTGCATATTAGGGTGCTACGCACCGAATTTTATTTTGTGACTAATGGATACGGTTGCGCCCTCGCGACCTTGCTCATAGGGTATTTCGATTCAACTACTTAGAATGCTGTGTTTAAGAACCATGAACGGTGGTATATTATTAATTCAGAGCCTAACACATGATAGTTACAATTCATATTTTTTGAATATTACAGACGTATTATGCCCGCCAAATCCAAATCCATTGCTCATAACCACTTTGACTTTTCGCGCTTGCGCAACATTCAAAGTCAAATTCAATTTGGCATCAATCGCAGGGTCTTGTGTATGATGATTAATCGTCGGCGGAATAAAATCATGTTGCAAACTCAACACCGCCGCCACTGCTTCAATCGCCCCTGCTGCGCCCAATAAATGCCCCGTCATGGATTTTGTCGAACTGATATTTAAATTATAAACATGTGAGCCAAACATTTTTGCCAACGCTTTTACCTCCGCCACATCGCCCAAAGGGGTTGAAGTGCCATGCACATTGACATAATCCACCGTTTCGGGGTTCAACTGCGCATCTTTCATGGCTAATTGCATACATTTCACTACGCCAATCCCGTCAGGATGCGGCGCGGTGATGTGATACGCGTCACAATTCATACCCCCTCCAACGACTTCTGCCAAAATCCGCGCACCCCGTTTACGGGCATGTTCCAATTCTTCCAAAATCAAGGTTGCCCCGCCTTCGCCCAAGACAAAACCATCTCTCTCCTTATCAAACGGACGCGAAGCCGTTGCAAAATCGCCATTGCGAGTGGACATCGCGTGCATTGCCGTAAAGCCGCCAACGCCTGTTGCACAAATCGTCGCTTCCGACCCACCTGTAATCAGCACATCCGCTTTGCCTAATCGAATAGAATCCAACGCATTGATAAGCGTGTGATTCGCACTCGCGCAAGCCGAAACGGTGGTATAATTCAATCCACGAAAACCATATTTTATGGCAATATGACCTGCGGAAATATTCGTAATCATTTTTGGAATCATAAACGGACTGTAACGCGGCGTACCATTGCCGCGCGCAAAATCCGATATTTCTTGCTCAAGCGTCATCAAACCACCTATTCCCGAAGCATAAATGATGCCGCAACGGTCTAAATCCACCGTTTTTAGGTCAAGCCCCGACATTTTTATCGCCTCATCCGTCGCTACGAGCGCGAATTGCGCATATAAATCCATGCGCCGCACTTCCTTTTTATCAATAGCGACTTCGGGTTTAAAATTTTTGACTTCGCACGCAAAACGCGTTTTAAAAAGCGATGCGTCGAACCGCGTAATCGCAGCCGAACCACTCACGCCTTGTTGCAAATGCTGCAAATATTCAGAAACGGTGTTGCCGATGGGCGTAACAGCACCCATACCGGTAATAACCACTCTTTTCATTCTTTTTGTTTTATGGCAACCGATGAAGGCGGTTTGGGTTTTGTAATGTATTGGTAATCAATGTTATACAAAGTATTATTGTCATTAACACGAATCCGATGTAGCTGCGAACTCACTGCAAATCAACGTTAACAGTCGTGCAACAAAATGGCGTGATGAGGCTATGAACAATAAGAACCGTTCGCCTAATTGCACTTTGATTAAAAACGCTTCTTAAAAAAATTTGTAGATGGTCAATCTTGCAGCAAAGTTACAATAAAAATAGCGTACCTTCCAAAAAAATCGCCCCTTTTTACAAAAAAATCCGCAAATCAGGACTTTTTAAGTCGATTTGCGGATTTTTTTGGATGGAACGGTCGCTCCAAAACCTAAAATCGGTTTCCGATTCGCGCTCAAGGTAATCCTTTGGAGGGGTTACACTTTTGCTGTTGTTAAATAATCAATTGCATCACCTACCGTTTGGATGCGTTCTGCTTCTTCGTCGGGAATCGTGACGTTAAATTCTTTTTCAAACTCCATGATCAATTCCACGGTGTCCAAAGAATCTGCACCCAAATCATTAGTGAAATTCGCATCTGCGACGACTTCAGATTCATCAACGCCCAATTTGTTGACAATGATTTCTTTAACTTTGTCTGCAATAGTTGCCATGATTTTTTTTAGAAAGAAAGTTAGATAAAAAAGTTCGTTTGTATGATTTTTTTGACTAAAACGTTGCAAATTAACGGAGTCTTCTTTTGATTACAAAACATTTGTGCAATTATTTATAAGATTCCTTCAAATCGACTCTTTGTGGCGATTCGTCATTCAGACGAAAAGCATTTTAAAAGTAACAATTCGTTTTTTTATAGATAATTGTAACGCTTATTTTTCAGATTAGGCAAAATTTACGTTTGCAGAAGTAATCCTGTTACGAACCTTTTTAGCGTTTTGCGATTAAAAATTTATCGTGCAAACTTCATCCGATACTCGGTTACAATCTTGCCAACTCGGATTTTATCCAATTTCGGACGAATCAAATTGCGTTTCACAATGGAAAGGTGTTCGGTAAACAACGTCCCTTCGATATGGTCATACTCGTGTTGAATGACACGGGCATTCATCCCATCGAAAATGCTTATATGTTCTACAAAATTTTCATCCCAATACCGCAATTTCAAAATGGAAGGGCGTTTGACTTCGCCGCGAATGTTCGGAATGCTGAGGCAACCCTCTTCGTAGCCCCAAGGTTTTCCCGATTCTTCCAACTTTTGAGCATTGATAAACACTTTTTTGAAACCATTCAGCAATGGTTTTTGCCTATCGTCGTCGTCTTTCAACTGTTCCGTGTCCACCACAAATAAACGTATATCCAAACCAATCTGCGGAGCAGCCAGACCAACGCCTGCCGCTTCATACATGGTTTGCCACATATTTTCGATTAATAGTTGTAAATCGGGGTATTCAGGTGCGATTTCGCGCCCTTTTTTTTTCAAAACGGGATGCCCGTATGCGTAAATAGGAAGTAACATTTGCTTAAAAAATAAATTTTAGAGATGTGGTATGAAAGGCTCCAATGATTTAAATTTCACTTAAAATCATTTTACCGTTTTTATTTGGATTGAAGGTAGGCTTGTAAAATAATCGCTGCTGATATTTTATCGGTCAGCCCTTTATCCTGTCGTTGTTTTTTTTTAAAACCTGCTTTTAACATCACTTGTTTTGCCTCAAACGAAGTGTATCGTTCATCTTGCCAAGCGATAAGCACGTCGGGCAATAATTTTTGTAAAGTGGCGGCAAACAGTCGAATCGTAGGTAGTATATCGGCATCATCCCCATTCAATCGCTTGGGTTCGCCGATGACGATGCACTCGACAGGCTCTTCTGAACAATATTTTTTCAAAAAAGCTACAATTTGACTTGTTTCAATCGTATCGAGCGGTGCTGCGATGATTTGAAGCGGGTCTGTGGTTGCTACTCCGACTCGTTTGAGTCCGTAATCAATTCCTATGATGCGTGCCATATTTTTTTTTAAGAATATTTGGTCACAAAGGTACAAAAAAAAACTTTATTTTTAATTTATGAAGGAGATACAGGGGGCAAGTACTTGGTTTTCGCTAAAAATTTAGAACTTTGCCGCATCCAAATCAGCTAATTCGGTATGAAAAATATTATTTTGTTTGACAACGATTTGCGCAATCATCTATTGCCCTTAGTGTTTACGCGCCCTGTTTGCGAACTGCGGGTGGGCATCCTAACGTTGCGGGAAAAATGGGAAAAGCATTTGAAAGCGCGTGTTTCCCACATTACACAGCCGTATTTGTCCGATAAATTTCCCATTCATATATCGGCAGATAATTATATTATTGATGGTTCAATCGTCCCAAGCGATAGGCTTTGTAAACGCATTCTTCAATTGGAGCCGAATCAGGCTTTATTGAGACATGGAGAATTAATTGCGGCACGTATGAGTGAATTACAATTATATAATCTCATAGAAGAAAATGATATAGACGAATTAAAAGGCATCGAAATCGAAGATACTCCTATCCACGAAATCAAATATGTATGGGATATTTTTCAAATGAATGATGTTGAAATTAAAAATGATTTTGCTTTGTTAACGCACAACCGCAAATCTCAACTGTTTAGTAAAACGAATCAAATTATAGGTGACCCGAATTTAATTTTTTTAGAATCGGGGGCAAAAGCAGAATGTTCGATTTTTAATACGAAAAGTGGACCTATCTATCTCGGCAAAGATTCGGAAGTGATGGAGGGTTGTTTAGTGCGCGGTGGGTTGGCACTTTGTGAGGAAGCGACGCTTAAAATGGGCGCGAAGATTTATGGGGCAACGACAATTGGTCCTCACTGCAAAGCGGGCGGCGAAATCGGTAATTCAGTGTTAATGGGTTACTCGAATAAGGGGCATGATGGGTATTTAGGCAATTCGGTCTTGGGCGAATGGTGCAATTTGGGCGCGGATACGAATACATCTAACCTCAAAAACAATTATGAATCGGTGAAATTATGGTCTTATGATGAAAATAAATTTGTGAAAACGGGGCTGCAATTTTTGGGGTTGATTATGGGCGACCATTCTAAAAGTGGTATTAATACGATGTTTAATACGGGAACAGTGGTCGGTGTAAGTGCGAATGTGTATGGCGGGAGCTACCCGCGCAATTTTATTCCGTCTTTTAGTTGGGGCGGGTCGAGTGGTTTTGAGACCTATCGTTTTGAAAAAGCCTATGATACAGCGCAACGCGTAACGGAACGCCGTCATATTACGTTAACAGAGGAGGATGAGCAGATTTTAAAACACATTTTTGATGAAACAGCCCAATATCGTACTTGGGAAAAGTCGAAAAATAAAATATAATTTTTATATAAACAATGAAAAATGGTTTTGGTTTTTTTAAATCACCCATAATATTTCCCAAAACCATTTTCTGTTGTATATGAGTTGCGATGTAATCGATTGTATCGCAAAAAAATCGTACAGAAAGTATCACCTCGGCAGGTTTAAAAAATAAAAAAACAAATCGTGTTACAACGCAAGTATTTGATAATCCATTTATTAGGCTGTCTATCCGCTTTGCGTGTGCAAGCGCAAATGGCAGAATCTATTACTAAAAATTTTAAATTCCGCAATGGCGTTTATCGCACCTTTGAGGAATGGCAAAAAAATCGACCGACTTGGGCTTGGGATAGTTTGGATGCCGGTGTTTTGACGAATCCGCAAACTTTTCTAACCCAAGTGGAACACCTGACGGTTCGCAAAACGGGGGTGGTGATTGTGCCTGATTCGGTTTGGGGCGTTGTTTTGGATGGTATTCCCTACTTGCGATTGCCAAAAACAGCCTTGCAAAAGCCTCTAACGGCTTTTGCAGGGCTGCAATTGCGCGGAAAGATTTGTTATTTTTCTTATGAAACCACTCAAATCGTGCGCGTCCCGATTACGGCGTACAATCCGTTGAATGGGATTCCATTTATTTCAAAAATCATTGAAAATGAACGAACTATAATTCATGAAAAAATACTTTTGTTTGAAAATGGGGCGATTGCGGATTTGACTCCTGAGCATTTTAAAAAATGGATTCAAGATGATGCCGATTTGATTGCCGCCGTTAATGCGTTTAAAGGTGATGCGTTGAATGAACGATTATTTAAATGTTTATTGATATATGATGATAGGCATCCGGTGTATGTGCATTGACAAGGTTTTTAGGTAAAAAAATAAGTCATATCGAATTTTTGTAATGCGTAGTTTGGAATGGAAAAGTAATTGGTATAAAATATTTTTCTCAATAAATCCATTTTTGATTGACTTTTATCAATTGTCAAACCATTAATCAAGGAGCTTTAAAGGAAGATTTTTTAAGATTCAAAGGTTTTATTTTGGAAATAAACCTTTGAATTCTTAAAATTATCCATTGGTTCATGCCTTTTTTCCAAATAAATGGTCACATTGCGCCTTATTTAAACTTAACTTTGAATGATGAAGCAACTATTGAATCCATTAGCTCTATTTTTTTTCGTAGCGCATCTACCGCTACTACACGCGCAAGAGGCAGCAACTTTGCTCCCGAAACCACCGTCTTTTTCCAAAAGTATCGCCGATGAACAAGCAGGTGGGAATCCGTCTTTACTCCATTTGGAACGCAATTGCTTGAATTTGCCTTCTTTAAACTTAGATGTCAATAATAATGCGTTTTCATTCAGCCAAATGGTGGTTGCCATAGAAGGTGAAAATTACCTTTCGTTTAGAAACATTTTGCCATTAGCGTTGCCGAAGAATCAATTGAACCTTCGATTCAATATCCCGACAGTGGGTTTTAGCAAAGGTTTTGGCAATTGGGCAATCGGTGTGCATCACGCTTTGCGCTCTTATGTATCAAGCGAAGTAAATGAAAATTTATTGCAATTATTGGGCAAGGGCAATGCCCAATTTGTAGGGCAAACCATTGATATTCAAGGTAATATGTATGCTGCTATTTACGCCGAATTGGGTTTATCGGCGGCGTATAAAGTGCATCCGAATTGGACGATTGGTGCAAGGTTGAAAAAATTGAATGGGGTGACAGGACTTTTCGCCACTGGTAATGGGACGCTTTTGACCGATACAGCGCATTATCAATTGAAAATGAACAACAATTACATCGTCAAAACCTATGGTATGACTTCTAATTCGCCTGCTTCGAGTCGATTTTTTTCGGGCGATGGCGGTTTTGCGGTCGATTTGGGTGCGACTTATGCGGATGAGAAAACGACGGTTTCGATTGGATTGGAAGATATAGGCAGCATTGGCTGGTCGAAAAATGCAAATAATACTTCGGTCACAGGTCAAGCCACTTATGCGGGTTTACAAACCAATGCTTTTTTTCAATTTGATAGTTTGAATAGCACTTTTTTCAAAGATACGTTGAAAAAAGTGTTGCATTTGACGAATAATACAGACGCGACGACGGAAGCATTGCCTTTTCGCATCACTGCCAATGCGTTTTATCGCCTTGCGAATGGTTATGAAATCGGTACGAATCTTTATTTTGAGGCATTGCATGGCATCAACAATTATGGGATTGCGTTGGTTGGAATGAAACAAATTACGCCAAGTTGGAAAGTCGGTTTGCGTTACAGTATTCGCAATAATTCGTTTAGTAACGTTGGTATTCAAACGAATATGGATTTTAAAAAGGTTCATATATTCGCTTCTACGGATAATATGATTACAGCATTAAGTGCCATGAGTGCTAAACAAGCGGCTGTCAGAATTGGAATCAATGTATTATTTTAATACAAGATACGGCAGGTTAAAATGCAACGCTTTTTAGGATATAAAGGGTCAGCAATTTCCGCTTTGGAAAATTTGTGAAATAGGATGCTTATGATTTTAAGGATTTTAAGGAACTTTTTAACTAAAAAGTTCCTTAAAATCCTTAAAATCATAAGCATCCTATTTCACAAATTTTCCAAAGCGGAAATTGCTGCCCTTTTCAATATTGTTTTTTGTAGATTATACAGCGGCTTTATACTTGATTTGTAAGAACATTTTTAAACCAATTTGCTCATATAAGCAGGGGATTCGTTAAGTGTGACCAAAAAAAATTATGCCCACTCATTGGAGTCGGGAATTTTTTTTCGACTCCAATGAGTGCGCTCCCTGTCTTTTTGGCATCTTTTTCGGGTCGGTACAATCCTTGCCTTACTCCTGTGCAAACTATCTAAGCACTTTTCGACCCAATGGACTGACAAACTGTCAGCAGTTTTAAAATATTTTAAATTATCATAATATGTTTGATGAACTTTTGCAAACCATGGCATTATCTCAAGAAGCGAATGAAGCTCCAACGGGTTCGCCCATGATGTCTGTTGAGGAGGATAATGATGATGTGAAACGGCAAGAAACGTATCCGATGGTTTTGCCGATTTTGCCCTTGAAAAATACGGTTTTGTTTCCAGGAGTCATCATTCCGATTACGGTTGGGCGGGAAAAATCGATTCGGGCGGTTCAAAAAGCATTTGATAGCCATAAATTAATTGGCGTTTTGGCGCAACGCGATAGTAATAATGACTCGGTTGCAGCTCCTGATTTGTTTGAAGTTGGAACGATTGCGCGGATTTTACGCCTGCTCAAAATGCCTGATGGCACGACCACAGCCGTCTTACAAGGACGCAAACGCTTTCGCAGTATGCAAGTCATCTCGGATGACCCGTACATGATTTCCGAGATTCTTCCCCTTGAATATGAACCCCGTGACCCTGATAATGAATTGAATTTCAATGCTTTAACTGCCAGTATCCGTGATAAAGCACAGCGCGTAGTGGAGTTAACCCCGCACTTACCGAATGAGGCAAATGTCATGTTGCGCAATATTAATAATGATGTTTTTCTGTTGAATTTCATCACGTCGAACATGAATGTCAAAACGCCGATTAAGCAGAAAATATTGGAAATCAATGATTTAGCGGAAAAAGCAACCACGCTTTTGCAACATTTAGATTCAGAATTACAACATTTGGAATTGCGCGGCGAGATTGAACAAAAAGTGCGCGGTGAAGTCGATAAACAACAACGGGATTATTTACTCAATCAACAATTGAAAACGATTCAAGAAGAATTGGGTGGTAATTCGCAAGAACAAGAGTTGAACGCGCTTGCGGAACGCGGTAAAAAGAAAAAATGGACGGAAGCGGTTGCTAAACAATTTCAAAAAGAGTTGACGAAAGTGCGTCGAATGCCTGCGCAAGTGGCGGAATATTCGATTATGTTAAATTATTTGGAAACGCTCTTGGATCTACCTTGGAATGAGGTGACGGAAGATAATTTTGATTTGAAAACCGTGCAACAAACGTTAGACCAAGATCATTTTGGTTTGGAGGATGTCAAATCGCGGATTTTGGAACATCTCGCGGTTTTGAAACTCAAAGGCGATATGAAAGCGCCGATTTTGTTGCTTGTGGGTCCGCCGGGAGTGGGCAAAACGTCTTTGGGCAAGTCGGTGGCAAATGCGCTGCATCGAAAATTCATCCGAATGTCTTTGGGCGGTTTGCACGATGAATCGGAAATTCGCGGACACCGCAAGACGTATATTGGTGCAATGCCCGGTCGGATTGTGCAATCGATGCGCAAAGCGGGTTCGTCGAATCCTGTTTTTATCTTAGATGAGATTGATAAAGTCGGTACGAGTTTTCGCGGAGACCCATCTTCCGCGCTTTTAGAAGTGCTTGACCCTGAACAAAATAGCACTTTTTACGACAATTATTTGGAAACGGAGTACGATTTATCGAAAGTATTGTTCATTGCTACGGCTAATTCGTTGGAAACCATTCAACCTGCGTTGTTGGATAGGATGGAAATCATTCGTTTGGCGGGTTATTCCGTAGAGGAAAAAATCGAAATTGCCAAACAACATTTGGTTCCAGAACGCAGAATCGAACATGGTTTGGCAGAAAAAGACATTCGCTTGACGAATGATGTGATTGCACAAGTCATTCAAGACTATACTCGGGAGTCGGGCGTGCGCTCTTTGGATAGGCGGCTTGCGGCGGTGATGCGGTATGTGGCGAAAAAAGTGGCGTTTGAAGAAAAATATCGCCCTAATATTATGAAATCCGATTTGAAAGAAATTTTGGGTGCGGTGCGTTTTTCCAAAGAAAATTATGAAAATAACGGGATTGCAGGCGTAGCGATTGGTTTGGCATGGACGCAAGTGGGCGGCGATATTTTGTTTATCGAAACCAGTTTGTCGAAAGGCAAGGGCAATTTGACCTTGACAGGTAATCTCGGTGCGGTGATGAAAGAATCGGCTACAACGGCTTTGAGTTTCATCAAATCGCACATTGAAGAATTGGGTATTGACGATAACTTATTGGAAAACAAAGATATACATATACATGTTCCTGAAGGTGCGATTCCAAAAGATGGTCCTTCTGCGGGGGTGACGATGTTGACTGCCTTAGTTTCGGCGTTTAAAAAACAGCCTGTGAAGCCTCATTTAGCCATGACAGGTGAAATTACCTTGCGCGGAAAAGTGTTGCCTGTTGGCGGTATCAAAGAAAAAGTGTTGGCTGCAAAACGGGCAGGTTGCACCGATATTATTTTGTGTCGGGAAAACCAAAAAGATATTGCAGAAATCACGGCGGCGTATCTCAAAGGCATCCATTTTCATTATGTGGATAAAATGCTGGATGTGGTGCAAATCGCATTGAGTTAAATAACGTTTTGAATTAGGATTTTTAGGATTGTAAGGATTAATAATCCTTACAATCTTAAAAATCCTAATTCAAACTTAAATATATAGGACTTATGCAAATCGTTATTTTCAGCAAAGTTTTACATGATACGGATATTCCATACGTCCAAATGTTGTTTGACCGACTCCAAGCGGAAGGCATCAATTTGTACGTCTATGCGCCTTATTTGAAACAAATTAGTTCAAAAATTCATTTCAAAAAAAACATTGGTGTTTTTGATGGGTATGCTGATTTTAAGATTCATGCCATCGATTTTGTCTTGAGTTTGGGTGGAGACGGGACGGTTTTGACGGCGATTACGGAAGTGCGAGATACGCAAGTGCCTGTTTTGGGCATCAATTTGGGTCGATTGGGTTTTTTGGCATCAGTAGGTAAAAAACGTATTAATGAAGCGATTGATGCGTTACTCATTGGAAATTATGCGATTGAGGAACGCAAATTGTTAAAATTAGAATCCAATTTGCCTATTTTTGGCGAAACACCGTTTGCGTTGAATGATTTTACGTTGTTGAAACGCGATACCTCTTCCATGATTACGATTCATGCGTTTGTCAACGGCGCGTACCTCAATTCCTATTGGGCAGATGGGTTGATAGTCGCTACACCGACTGGTTCGACGGGCTATTCGTTGAGTTGTGGGGGACCTATTATTTTTCCTGCTTCCAATAATTTTGTGATTACGGCAGTCGCGCCGCATAATTTGAACCTGCGCCCTGTGATTGTGTCGGATACTTCGGTTATCAGTTTTGAGGTGGAGGGACGCGCTGAAAATTTTCTATGTACGCTGGATTCGCGTTTTGAAACGGTGCATTCGGATATACAATTGGCGGTTACGACGGCTGATTTTAAAATAAAACTCGTGCAATTGGAAGGCGATACGTTTTTAAAAACGATTCGAGCAAAATTGGCTTGGGGACAAGATGCTCGAAATCATTAATTTATAAATGATGGATAAAAATAAACTAAAATCTTTCAGCAAAAAATTAAGCTACATTTTGCGCCACGACCCTGCCTCTGTCGGATTGACTTTGGATGAAAAGGGCTGGGTTAGCGTAGATGAATTGTTGAAAGCAACCCACATGGAAAGGACTGTTTTGGAAATGGTTGTCGCAGACAATGATAAAAAACGCTTTGCTTTCAATGATGCTCAAACCATGATTCGAGCGAATCAAGGACATTCTGTCGAGATTGATTTGGGTTATGAACCTGCCATGCCGCCTACGGTTTTATATCATGGCACAGCGCGGCATTATTTACAAAGCATTGAAAAACAAGGACTTATAAAAGGCAATCGGCATCACGTTCACTTGTCAGTGGACACCGAAACCGCCCGAAAAGTGGGGATGCGACATGGCGCACCTGTGATTTTGACCGTTTTGGCAAGTCAAATGGTAGCGGATGGATATGTTTTTTGGGTATCTGCTAATGGCGTTTGGCTTACGGAACAGGTTCCACCCCTTTATTTGAAGCAGGAATGAAGGGACGAAACCTATTTTATACCTATAAGTCTCTTTTGGTGAATGCCCTACAATTTTAGGGGGAAAAGATTGCTAACGTCAGCAAGGTTTAAAACCCTATCCATTACCCATAAAATCCTTATCGGCATTCAAACCATTTTGCAACATAAAAAGGTGCGTAGCACCACAACATTTGTAGCAAAACAGAATTAAAACCCATTGAAAGGTGCGTAGCACCACAACATTTGTAGCAAAACAGAATTAAAACCCATTGAAAGGTGCGTAGCACCACAACATTTGTAGCAAAACAGAATTAAAAACCCATTGAAAGGTGTGTTACGGTGCTACGCACCTTTCAATGGGTTTTTAATTCTGTTTTGCTACAAATATTGCGGTGCTACGCACCTTTTTCTATTCTGTGGCAACCTCGCCGACCTTGATTCGATGCGAATGCACTGATTATCAATTATTTACGTTTTGATAGTTTGTTTCAAATCAACTACTTACTCGCTCATTTCCAACCATTTTAATTCTTTTTCTTCCAACAATGCTTTTACTTCGCCCAATTCCTTAGAAAATTTGCGAATATCTTCGGGTTTGATTTTGGGGTCATTGAACTTTTCGGTCAATTCTTTTTCGCGTTTTTCCAACTTCGCAATTTCTTTTTCTAAATTTTGCAAAGCGCGTTTATCCACATTTTTGGACGGTTGCGCTGCCACAGGCGTTGTTTTTTCCTGTTTGTACGCGGCGCGCTCCTCCAATTTTCGTTGTTCGCGGTACTCGCTGTAATTTCCGTTGTAATCTTTGATTTTGCCATCGCCCTCAAAAATGAACAAATGATCGACTAATTTATCCATAAAATAACGGTCATGCGTCACAATCACGAGACAACCTTGATAATCTTCCAAAAAATCCTCCAAAACATTCAACGTCACAATATCCAAATCATTGGTCGGCTCATCGAGAATCAAAAAATTGGGATTTTTCATCAAAATCGTCATCAAATACAATCGCCTGCGCTCGCCTCCACTCAATTGCGAGACAAAAACTTGTTGTTGGTCGCGGGTAAATAAAAAGCGTTCTAACAACGCACTTGCGGTTAATTTCAACCCTTTTTCCAATGGAATGAACTCCGCAATGTCCGTAATCACCTCAATCACGCGTTTATCGACCTTCAAATCAATGCCGCCCTGCCCATAATGTCCAAAAACAATGGTCTCGCCAATCACCACTTTGCCCGTATCGCTCTGCAACGCACCTGTGAGAATGTTCAAAATCGTTGACTTGCCCGCCCCATTTTTGCCGACAATGCCGAGTCGTTCTTTGCGTTTAAACTTATACGAAAAATTTTCAATCAAATTTAAATTGCCATATTTCTTAGAAATGTTGTGTAATTCGACAATTTTGCTGCCCATCCAAGCATTTTTAATGTCCATTTTCACAATATCACTGTCTAAACGCTTGTGCGCTTTTTCTTTTATATCATAAAAATCATCAATGCGACTTTTAGCTTTGGTCGTCCGCGCTTGCGGTTGACGGCGCATCCAATCCAATTCTTTTCGATATAATTTCTTGGTTCTATCCAAACTCGACGCTTCATTTTCGAGTCGCGCCGCTTTTTGTTCTAAAAAAGCAGCATAATTGCCCTTGTACCGATGAAATTTGCCGCCATCCAACTCAATAATCGTATTGCAAACCGCATCCAAAAAATACCTATCATGCGAAACCATGAAAATCGTCCGATTCGATTGGGTCAAATACGTTTCCAACCATTCAATCATTTCCAAATCCAAGTGATTCGTCGGCTCATCAAGGATTAAAAAATCAGGTTCATCCAACAATAATTTGGCTAATGCCAACCTTTTTTGTTGTCCACCCGAGAGTACGCCCACCCGTTCCTGCATCCTATCGACCTTCAATTTCGATAAAATCTCGCGCATTTTGGCTTCCAATTCCCATGCTTTGAAATCATCCATCTGCTGCATCGCCATTTCAATGCGTTTATCATCGCCAATCAACAAGGCTGCTTCATAGGCTTGAATCGCTTGTAACACGACATTTTGAGAATCAAAAACAGCCGCTTCGACCGTCATGCGCGGGTCAAATTTGGGTTCTTGCACCAGTACGCCTGTGCGTATCTCCTTGCTAATCAATATTTTAGATTGCTCGCCTTCAACGCCTTCTTCCCCTGAAAGGACGCGTAACAAAGTGGTTTTACCCGTACCATTTTTGGCAACAAGCGCGATTTTTTGTCCTTTATCAATGTGCAAGGTAACGTCTTTGAATAAAACTTTATTGCCATACGTTTTAGTCACATTTTCTAAGGTCAGATAATTCATAACAGATCAATTTAGGCTTGAAAAACGGCAAAAATACAACTTTTTTTTGCCAATCCGTCATTCAAGTTGATTTGTTATACGCCCAGCGCATGAGTTTTGAGGAACGTCGTGCTTATCAGCGATATATTGAAAATCGGCGAATCGAAAATTCGGTCATCGAAACCGCTGTAGATAAAAGTATTCGGCTCCGAAATATTGAAATCGCAAAAGAATCTTTAAATGAAGGTTTGCCAATTGCTGCTGTTTCAAAGATTTCAAAATTAGCTGTTGAGGAAGTTACGTTGCTCGCCGAAGGTAAAGAGTTAGATGCAGATGATTAAAATAATGGATTGTCAATGCTTTTCAATAAAATGGGGTGTATAACCAATTGGGTAGTCGGGAAATTGGTTATACACCCCCGAATCGGTCGAAATAAGATGCTTCAATCCTTACAATCAGAAGCATCCTATTTCGAAAATTTTAGATGGATTTCGTCAGATGCGAATTATCACAAAAAGGGGCTTTTTCACACAATTTGCATTGACATAATTTATAACTTCTTTCTTTTTGAATGGTAAATCGGACGGGCTGAATCTTGGTTCCATGATGGGAGCCATCACAAAAAGGTTGATTTTTGCTGTATCCGCAAGCGCAATACAGGTACGCGCCCGGCTCTAAAACCATTGTTGCGGGTTCTAAAACCGTCGTTTTTTCAAATTGATATGCTTTTGATAATTCGGAACCTGCTTTATCGGAAGTCACGAGTGGGTAAAAAACATGGGCTGTCCAATCATCTTGTGGGTCATTCGGGATGCCATAAGTCGTCGGAAAGGCGTGTGAAAAGGTGGCTGAACCGAACAGTTGGTCCCAAATCGAAAACATATTACCATAATTGCCATTGGGATTGCCAATATTGTCGATTTTGGATTCGGCATGATGCCCGTGATGAAACGCAGGCGTGATGAAAATGCGTTCCAAAACCTTCAAAATCGGCATCAAAGCAGGGCGTTTATGAAAAAAAGAGTCCCAAGTTGCCAAACTATGCGACGAAATAATGATTATTTGTTTTAAAATCAATCCAATAGATAGGGGTAATCCGCCGCCCAAAAAAGTGAAAATGCCCATCCACCAAATGTTAGGCATCAACAAATAATAATAAACGGCTTGTCGATACGAGACTAAAAGTCCCATTTCGGTTGCCGTGTGGTGCGGGCGATGCCATTTCCAAAGCCATTTGTACTCATGTGCAGACCGATGATACCAATATTGCAAAAAATCATCGACCAATAAAAAAAGCAACAATCCGCCCCAGAAAGGCATGGTTTTCAACACATTAGCTTGATTGGGCAATAAAAATTGCATGGTTTTATAACCCAAAAAGGTAATCAATGGTTTGGTAAAAAGGAACAATGCAAACGCATTAATGGTTTCAATCCACACATCGCCTTTCGACCGTTTCGACTGAGACAAATACCCGAAAAGGGCTTCCACCAAGCCAAAAAAAAGCAATATCCCAAAGACAAAAGCGACATCATGGGCAGCTACAAACGTGATTATTTTTTCCATACTTTTTTAAATTATATAAGTAGTTTAATTTAAATAACCGACAACAACGTTTGGAGGGTTTCAAACCCTCCAAACGTTATACTATATTGAAAATCAATCTTTTAGCCCGCATTTTTTTTGTTGATTCTTTAACTTCAACTACTCCATTGATTATAACTAATTCAAAATATCTTGATTCAATAAACCAACTTGATCCAATCGAATATGGATGACACGCTCCGTTTGCGCTCGCTCGGCTATATCATCGCCATTTTCCAAGCGCAAAACGCCTCTCGGACAAACTGCCGCACAAACCCCGCAACCTACACAGGATGAACGAACTATATCTTGCCCTTTTTGTGCATATGAGCGCACATCAATTCCCATTTCGCAATAGGTGGAACAATTGCCGCAGGAAATACATTGTCCGCCATTGACGGTGATGCGGAATCGGGATTTGTATTTTTGAACCATCCCCAAATATGCCGCCAAAGGACATCCGAATCGACACCAAACGCGGTTGCCCATCAACGGGTAAAAGCCTGTTCCCACTACGCCTGCAAAAGCCGAACCTATCAAAAAGCCGTACCATGACCGCACATCGTAACTGCTTAAAAACAAAATATTAGACGCTCCTGTAAAATACGTATATAAAACCAATGCCGTCATTACCACCGCAAAAACCAATACACCATGAATTAAATAACGTTCTAACTTCCACGCTTTCAACGTTTTATCACTCAATTGTCGATACGGGTCTCCCAACGTTTCTGCCAAACCGCCGCAGCCACAAACCCAAGAACAATACCAGCGTTTTCCAAAAAAGTAGGTCAACACAGGTACGCCAATCAGGAAAAGTGCCATGCCCCAGACCAACATAAACAGCCCAAATGTACCGTTTTTCAATAATTTTTCCAAATGCCATTCAAAAAAAAAGTCATATTTGAGGGGCCACATATTTTTAAAATCGAAATACGGTTGGTGTAAACGAACCAATATTTCGGGTATCAAGAAGGCAAAAGTCGTTTGAAAAAACATGACGGATAAAGTTCGGATTTGTTGGTAACGGTTGTGTCGGTATTTCAACAACATGCGCACGCCCATCACCAAAACACAAATCGTATATAAAACGCCGTATAAAAACCATTGACTTGCCCCATTCCCACTCAATCGCCGACTCAATGGCTCGACTAATTGCACCCAACCCGTCAAATATTCGGGAAACCAATAGAGAAAAATGTAAAATACGATTAAAAAAATGCCTGTCAAAATCCCTAACCACCCTCGAAAGTGCATCGAACTGTGGAAAATACCATGATGTTGAATGCCCGCTAAGGAGTTGCCTTTCGGCAAAATGTACAACAACGCACCCAAAATGCCCAATCCAAAACTCAAAAACAGCATCAAAGGCGTGTGCGCCGTTAAAAAACCTTTGGAACTGGCTTTGACGAGTTCAAAACGATATGGATTCAAATCGCCTATCCGAAAATCCCATTCTGAAACGCCCTCAGGCAGGGCTGTGGCTTTCCAATGTACGATTTTAGCAGCTTGGTCTTGTTGGGTTTTGGCGGCGGATAAGGCTGTATTTAAATCATTTATAAAAATGAAATTATTTGAATACGTTTTACCCAACATAGATTGCGCCTCCTTTGTAATCGCCGCCGCATGATACGGTTTTTGAATCACCTGTTGAAGGATGTCGGGAGAAAGCGCGTATTCACTTAGGGCAGGAGCCGTCAAAAAAACGGTAAAAGCAATCGCAAATACAGCAATGCCTATTTTTTGAATCGTTTGCATGGTTCTATTTTTTTGACAAAAGTAGTTAAAATCAACTTAGAAGTTTCAAAAAAAAATACCTTTGCAGACTTTAATTGGAAAATACGACTGACCTTTCGCAACTTGTGCTTTGAATCCTAAATCGAGGAGGAAAAAGTTGCGCCGCAAGTGTCATTTTCAAGCAACGTACAAAATCGTATCAAATGATAAAAAATATAAAAATTTCCGACCTATCCTTCCAACTATACGCCCTCATCACTGCCCTAAGTATCTGCGCCGCAGTCGCATTTCAAAACTTTTTGTTTTTTTTAATACCCGCTATCCTAATCATTACCTACTGGACGATTCTTGATTTTCGGAGCGTCTATTATTTATTATGGTGTTGCATTCCGTTTTCCTTAGAAATCGAATTACCGGGCGGATTCGCGACAAACTTGCCTAATGAACCCTTAATGGTCGGCTTTTTACTTGTAAGTATTTTGTTATTAGCGGCAAACCCACATAAAATCTTAAAATCGCGTTTTTTAAAACATCCAATCACGCTTTTTCTGGGGCTGCATCTTGGGTGGATGTTTATTTGCGTTCTTCATTCGGAAGCCCCCATTACATCCATCAAGTTTTTTTTAGCCAAATTATGGTATGTAGCGACTTTTTATTTCATGTCAGGCTGGATATTAAAACAAAAAGTTGATTTACTAAAACTCAGCTGGATTGTTTTTGTACCATTAAGTATCGCTGTTGTATTGACTTTAATACGACATGTGCCATCGGGTTTTGCATTTGAGCAATCGAATTACGTGATGCAGCCCTATTTTCGGAACCATGTAGATTATGCATGTTTATTGGCATTATTCACGCCTTTTATCTTTTGGATGCGACAAGAATCGCGGGTAGGCAGCACGAAAAGGTATTTTTTAACCCTGTTTTTTTTTATATTTTTAATAGGCATTCAATTTTCTTACACCCGTACAGCCTATGTTGCAATTGTAGTAGCCATTGGTTATTATTGGATTGTGCATTATAAATTAACTAAATATATTGTTTTGATGGGTCTTATCGGTTTAGTTTGGCTGATTGGTTTCCTCCAAACCCGAAACAAATATTTGGATTTTGCGCCCAATTATGAACACGCTGTTTCGCACACCCGTTTTGAAAATTTAATCGAAGCAACCTACAAATTAGAAGATATTTCGACGATGGAACGGGTTTATCGTTGGGTTGCGGGGAGTTTTATGGTTCAAAAACATTTGTATTTTGGTTTCGGACCTGGTAATTTCTACACGTTTTACAAACCCTTTACATTAACCCGCTTTCGCACGTATGTGAGTGATAATACTGAAAAATCGGGAATTCATTGTTATTACTTGATGACGACGGTGGATAATGGTGTTTTAGGCGGTATCCTTTTTTTAGGATTATGCGTTTTAGGTTTAGTGAAGGGCGAGACAATTTATCATCAGACCACCGATAGGGTGCGCAAACGGATGGTTATGACTGTATTATTATCATTTGTGATAATCCTTATTTTAATCATCATCAATGATTTAATTGAATCTGATAAAGTTGGTCCCTTCTTTTTTATGAATTTAGCGGTTTTGGTGAATGTAGATATTTTAAATCAGCAGCAGGGGGTGGAATGATGGACAAACGGATTCCATCGGTTTTTCACAGGATTTTTACGAATACTTTGAATTGTAAACTGTAAAAATCCTGTGAAAAAAGCCGTGCTATCCGTTTGCCCCTCCGTCACCACAAGTTTATTTGAAAGAATGATATTTTTTCATCGATTTTATCAAAAAATCAAGGTCTTTTTGGGTATGTTCACACATGAGCGTAATTTGCAAATAGTTTGCTTGGCGCAAGGCATCGCTTTGAAAACTCACTTCAATACCGCGTGTTTGTAAAAATTCGCCTAATTGTGCTGCACTATTCGGATTATCTCGCTCATTCGGCAGAAAAAGCGTGAAAACGTGGGTTTGTTCTGCATGTACCAACCGAATCCATTCCAATTTTTGCAAGGCTTTCGACAAATAAAGACTCCATGCGTGCGTTCGCGCCCAATGTTCGGGCGACATTACAATATCCAATTGCACGGCTAATGCCTCCAAAAGATGCGGCGACAAGGTGTAAGGCACGCCCGCTTTGTCGAAATAGACACCCAAATCCAAATAGGAAGGCAAATCGGTCGCTGTTTTCCATTTTTGATTGGAAAACAACAACGCCAAACCCGCTATCGAAGCCAAGCCTTTGCCACTCGAAGCTGTTGCGAGGGATACCTCTGACAAATCCAATTCGACACAGCCAATCGAACTCATCAAATCCACATTGGCTCTTACATTATATTTTTTTGCTAAGGTACAAAGTGCTTTCAAAGGGTTTAAAAACCCAACACTCGTCTCACAATGTGCGAAAAGCAGCCATTTTATATCCGAATGCGCCTTTAACAATGCTTCTACGGCTGCCAAATCAAATGGAACAGCGTAATCGACCGAATAAGTGTAATGAGGCACTCCTTGCCGTTTGCATTGAGACATCAATCGTTTGCCGAAATCGCCATTGCTTAAAATCAAGCCTTTTTCGCGGCTCACTTTAAGCTGCCCGACCATAACATCATTGGCGAGCGTCCCCGAACCCGTCAGAATGTGTACAAAAGGGGCTTTAGTCCCTGCGCAAAGAACCGTTTGCACTTGCGTCAGCAGGCGTTGAAACGCTTCGGAACGATGTGAAATCCCTTCTTTTTTAAAAACCTGTTTGATACGGGGGGCAATGCCCACCGGTCCAGTCGAAAAATTGAGCGAAGCCTTTGCAATCATGTAACAATTTAAGGTTGAGTTTTCGGGATGAGGTGCTTTTGCGTGTCCATAAATTGCTGTATTATCAGCACCATTGGCACGAAAGCCGCGTCTTCAGCCCCAACAATGGGGTGAAAAGGCACAAATCCCACTTTTTTATACAATTTTTGTTGTCGTGTCGTCCCCGAAATAATCGCAATGTCAAAACCTTTACCATGACTCCACTCGACCATGCCCTGTATCAATTGATACAAAATCTTACCACCGCGTGCCGTTTTCTGCACCGCTAAAAGCCGCACTTCTACTATTTTTTGAAAAGGCGGGAGAAAAGAATCCAATTGCTCAATTTTAGCATCTAAGGAAAAAGGACGTTGTGCATTGAGCGCGACCATGCCAAGTACTTCGCCGTTCATCGCGGCTATCAGATATTGATTTTTCTCATGGAATTTATCTCTCAACCGTTTGTCAGGATTGTGCGCATGTTGTGGGATTTCTTCCACAAACGTCTCATAGTTGAGGCGTTCAATCTGTTCAAATTCGTAGGGCGTTTCCGCTATTTTGATAACAAATGCCATTTATATTGATTTTTTTTGGTTAGCTTACACCGATACTAACGCAAAAATAAGATGCTATTTAAATAAAAAAAAATAAAAATAGGTTTTTATCGAAAAACCTTCTTTTATTGCTCATTTATTTCAACGAAGGTAAGGAAATATTGGGACTTAACGGGCGAATTTTCGCTCTTTTTTTAAAACCCAAGAATATTTTTCTATTTAAAACGACCTGCACAACATGAGTGAATCAATAAACTTGACGCAAGGTATGCAACCCATTTAGTCGCCCTCAAAAACACCTGCATTGTCATAATGCAAAAAATGCCAAAGCGTTTGCCCCACTGCCCGTATCGTACTTTTATCAATATGACTCATCCCGCTATCCAAATGCGTATGATGATATTCGCCCAAAAAACGGTCGGCAGGATAATTAATAATGTCAATCATCGGAATTTGAGCAATTTCATTGACAAATTTATGGTCATCAATGACCGCATCCCGAGACGGTTCATCTACAAAAAGCTGCATATAACCCAATTGACGAGCCGTTTTCCATACATTTTCAACTGTTCTCGACGCATATTTGGTTGAAATTTGCTCTTTGGGGAAACGGGCATTTTTCGCGCCTACCATATCCAATAAAATCGCATGTTTGGGTTTGTAACTCGGCGCGTGTGGAGTCCGCGACCAATATTGCGAACCTTGACACCAAGATTCAGTGGTCTGACTCGTTCCCCAATCCTCTGCATCAAAGAAAATAAGGTCAACGCCCAAGTGACTGCTATCTTTTTGCAACATTGCTGCCATTTCTAACAAAATACTTACGCCTGTGCCAGCATCATCTGCACCGAGAATCGGCTCTTTTTGGAATTTTGGGTCTTCATCCCGGTCTCCGATGTGGCGCGAATCCCAATGCACTGCGAATAAAATCCGTTTTGGATTGGCAAGATTATAAGAAGCGATGAGATTCGTACCATTCGTTTCTTTGCCCGCAGGCGTTTTGGCTTTAAACGGCTGTTCGAGAACGGTCGCGCCGCGTGTTTTCAACTCCGAAACCAACCATTGACGCACCGCTTCGTGTCCTTTCGTATCAAAATGCCGTTGACCGAAAGTCAATAATTTTTCGGTTAAGGCATAAGCGGCATCCGCATTGAAAGTCGCTTTGACTTCGGGATACGCCACTTTTGCAGGGGGCGGCGGTGGTTCCACCGTACGCTCATTGGACAGGTTGCCCAAGAATTTTAAAAAAAAAGGAGCAACCATTGCAAATACGATGATGCCCACAATCCAAGCCGTTTTGTTTTTAAACATTGATAATCAATTAGTTATAAATTGAAATGGTGTAACACATAGTTCACATAGGTTTACATAGGACACATAGCACACCTATGTGTCCTATGTGTTTGGCAATTGTATTTGAATTTGTTCAATGCGTCTTTTATTGACAGACAATACTTTAAGTGCGTATTTGTCATAAGTCAACTCTGTATCCACTTTTGGAAAACCGCCATGCAATTCTAAAACCAACCCTGCCAATGAATTGGAATCACCTTTTCCTGCTTCAAACGTTTCGGTATCGACTTTCAGCACCCGTGAAACATCATTTAACAACGTTTTTCCATCAAAAACGTAGGTAAATTCATCTATTTTTTTAAAATCCACTTCTAATTCGTCATCAAACTCATCTTGAATCTCGCCAATCACCTCTTCCATGATGTCTTCCAACGTCACAATGCCCGCGCTACCGCCATATTCATCCACCACAATTGCCAAATGCATGCGTTCCTTGCGGAAATCTTTCAACAAATCATGGATTTTGCGACTTTCAGGCACATAAATCAAATTCGGACGCACCAACGATTGCCATTCGTAATCATGAGGTTCAAATAAATGGTCAATTAAATCTTTCGCATATAAAATACCGGTCATATTATCAAAATCTTCATCGTAAATTGGCAAGCGACTAAACCCGCATTCGGTAACAATTTGTAGCACTTCTTTATAACTCGTCCGAAAATCAATACCCACCACATCCATACGCGGGCGCATGACTTGTTTGACTGATACATCATTAAATTTTACAATGCGTTTTAAAATATCGACTTCAGTTTCGGCATCCACATCGTTTCGGACGGTGAGTTCGATGGCTTCATCCAAATCATTTGCGGTCATTTGATTGTTTGCGCCTGCCTTTTCCAAGCGTTTTTCGACATATTTGGTCGTTTTTATCAAAAAGTTAGACAATGGTTTAAACGCAGATGACATTACACTCAACGGTACAGACATGAATCGCGCTAAGGAAATCTTATTAATCGTGGCATAAGTTTTCGGCACAACCTCCCCAAAAAGTACCATCAGAAACGTCACGCCCACCACATTGACTCCAAAAGAAAGGGCTTTTTCCCAACTTTCAATCGTCCCTTTATGGAAAAATTCAAAACAAAAAGTAGCTAATCCCCGATACAAGGACGGCGGCGAAAGATTCAACAAAAGATAATCAGATAGCAAAACAATGGCAATATTGACAAAATTATTCCCTATTAAAATCGTCGCTAATAACCGTTTAGGGTGTTGAATCAAGTGTGAAATGCGTACCGAAGAAGGCGATTCTTCCCCTGAAAGGTCATTAATATCCGTAGGAGTCAACCCAAAATAGGCTACTTCTGACCCTGCAATCAAAGCGGCGCAGGTCAGCAGCACGCAAAACAAGACAAAAGCACCCAACAAATCCGTGGTAGATGCTAATAAAATAGGTTGGAATAACAGGTCTGTCTCCATAACAAGGTTGGTCTTAATTTTTGATTTTTAAAAAAAAGCAGCTGACCGCAAAGATACTTAGAATTGCGATTTATTGCAGGACGCAATGGATTTTAATTTTTTTTTGTATTAAAAATCATTTTCCAAATTATAATGTTGAGGTGTCGCGCCCAAAAAAGATATCCGAAGTTTCCAGTAAGTTGTTGAAAGGAAAAAAGCGACCAAAAGAGATACCTACAAAAAGATTGATTATCAAGGGAGTATACCGTTTGGAGGGTTTCAAACCCTCCAAACGTTGTTGTCGGTTCTTTTAATTCAACTACTTATGTTTCTCAATTTGATAAAATATCCCTATTTTTGCACAAAAAAAATATTAAACTTATTTCATTATCAACCGTCCAAACAAGATAACAAGTTTCGGAGTCGGGAAATTTATTTCCCGACTCCGAAACGCCCTCAAACTTATCCCCTGTTGCACAAAAAATATTTGTTTGTTTGAAAACCAATCATTTATACAATGAGTCTAACCGCCATTTCTGAAACGCAATCGGTTCGAGTTGCGCGAGTCGCTTCTGGACTCACGCCTTATGCGGGTATGTTTGACCGCGACCGACTGATTCACTTGCTTAAACGCACCATGTTTGGCGCGGCAAAAGCGGATATTGATTTTTTTTCGGGCATGACGCTGGATGCTGTCGTCACTGCCTTGACCACCCCAAACTCAGCTGAACCTGCGCCGCCTGTGAAAACCTATTCGGGTTTGGTCAACAATGTCGATGCCGAACCTGAAATCGCACCAGGACAAACTTGGGTGAATTTTGGTGAAATCGGCGGCATTGATGGGCAACGCCGTAACAACCTCAAGGCTTGGTGGGTAGGCGTAATGCTCAATCAAGAGCGCACCGTGCATGAAAAGATGGTGCTTTTTTGGCACAATCATTTTGCAACGGAAGCCACCGATTGGACCGCTTTAATGGCTTATAATCATTATAAAATGTTGAGACGCAATGCGTTAGGCAATTTTAAAGTGTTTGTAAAAGACGTGAGTTTAGACCCATTAATGCTGTACTACCTCAATGGAAGGCTCAGTAGCAAAGTGGCTCCTGATGAAAATTATGGGCGCGAATTGCAAGAATTGTTTTGCATTGGCAAGAGCCAAGTCACGCCTTGGTACACGGAAGATGATGTTAAGGCTTCCGCAAAAGTGCTGACAGGATACCGCGTGCGGCTGCAAGCCTTGTCGGGAACGATGCCAACTCGGACGGCAACACCGATGTCTTCTTATTTCGACTCGACCCAGCATGATACGACGAATAAAACGTTTTCGACTTTTTATGGCAATCGCGTCATCACGGGACAGACGGGCGCGAATGGTGCCTTAGAATTGGATAGTTTGTTGGACATGCTTTTTGCAAACCGCGAAACAGCAGCGCATATTTGTCGGAAATTATATCGTTGGTTTGTGTATTATGAAATTGATGCGGCAACGGAACTCAATGTTATTCAACCCCTTGCAGATATTTTTAGATTGAATAATTATGATATTCGACCTGTTTTGCAAGCGTTGTTTAAAAGTGAACATTTTTTTGATGCGGCTAATTGGGGTTGTGTCATTAAATCGCCTGTCGATTTTGTGATTGGTATGGCGAGAGAATTTAATATTGCTTTTCCCGCAGCCACCGATTTTGCCACTCAATACATTGCTTGGGGCTTTTTGGCGGGCTTGAATGGGAATGCTAACGTGATTGGCTTGGCGAAATTGCAACAAGATATAGGCGATCCGCCGAATGTGTCGGGTTGGACGGCGTATTATCAAGTGCCGCAATATCACGAACAGTGGATTAATACCGATACGTATCCAAAACGGGTGAGATTGATGGATTCCATGTTGACCACCGCAGGTTACGCCGTGGCAACTGGGAAAAAAATCTGGATTGAGCCTGTCAAATTTGCGGCTTTATTCGGAACGCGGGCGGCAGACCCGAATACTTTAATTGCGGATTCGTTGCAATTACTATATCGAGTGCCTCAAACACAGCGATTTATAGATTTTTTAAAAAGTATTTTATTATCCAATCAAGCGAGTGACCATTATTGGACGGACGCTTGGAATGCGTATCTTGCGGCACCGACCAATGCAATGGCTTTAAATACCGTGACCACTCGTTTAATGGCGTTTTACAAATATATCGTTGGGCAACCTGATTACCATTTAAGTTAAAATCATCATGCAAAGAAGAAATTTTATCAAAAAAGCAGCATTAGGCGCGGTGATGCCCACTTTATTTGGCGGTTACGGGGTCAATGCGATTGGATTATCGCCTTGGATGGAGTCGATGACGAATGCGACGACCGATACAGACCATGTTTTGGTCATTATCCAAATGTCGGGCGGCAATGACGGGTTGAATATGGTCATTCCATTAGACCAATACACCAATTTGGCGACGGCGCGGGGCAATATTTTGATTAATGAAAATCAAGTATTGCGTTTAAATGGCGTAACCGCAACGGGTTTGCATCCTTCGATGCCCGGTTTGCGCGATTTATACAATGGTGGGCGTTTGAAAATCATTCAAAGTGTCTCCTACCCGACTCCCAATTTTTCCCATTTTCGGGCAACCGATATTTGGATGACGGCTTCTAACAACAATCAAGTGTTGGATACGGGCTGGATGGGGCGTTATTTGGGAACGGAATACCCGAATTATCCGACAGGTTATCCCAATCAGACCATGCCCGACCCGTTAGCGATTCAAATTGGCTCGTCTCAATCCATCACGTTTCAAGGTGCGACGACGAGTATGGGCATGACGATTTCAGACCCAGCTACGTTTTACAACATTGTCAATAATACGAATGACCCTTTGCCTTCTGGTTATATGGGCAAAGAATTGGCATTTTTGCGCACCGTAGCGCGTCAAACGCAACAATATGGACAGGTGATTCAAACTGCCTATCAAGCGGGGACGAACATGGCAACTTATCCTGCAACCCGCAATTCGTTGGCAGACCAGTTGAAAATCGTTGCCCGATTGATAAAAGGTGGGTTGAAAACGCGGGTCTATATGGTTCAAACGGGTGGTTATGATACGCATTCGGCGCAAGTCGATCCCAATAACCATGCGATTGGGTATCATGCGGGCTTGTTGCAAATCCTTTCGGAGGCGATTTCGGCATTCCAATCCGATTTAGATTTAATGCGTTTAGACCAACGCGTTTTGGGAATGACCTTTTCCGAATTTGGTCGGCGTATCAAATCCAACGCGAGTAGCGGGACGGATCATGGTGCGGCAGAACCGATGTTTGTTTTTGGGACGCGTTTGCATGGTGGCGTTTTGGGAAATAATCCAACGATTAATGCGACAGTGGGCGTGAATGACAATTTGCCGATGCAATATGACTTCCGTTCGGTGTATGCATCGATTTTGAAAGATTGGTTTTGCGTCAACGCGACGGATTTGAATACCATCATGTTGCAAAATTTCCAACAATTGCGCATTGTCAATTCGCCCACTTGCGTCACGCCGACGCATGAGGAAAATGTAGCCGCAGGAATTTCCTTGATTTCTAATTATCCAAATCCGTTTAGTTCGACGACAACGATTGAATTTCAAACCACTGGCGGACATACGATGGTGCAAGTTTTTGACACCGAAGGACGGTTGATGGCGACTCCTGTGGATGGCGATTACGCGGAAGGCAAGTATAAAGTGTATTTCAATGCCGACCGTTTGTCGAGTGGTGTCTATTATTGCCGCTTGCAAAATGGGGCGGTGCAGTCAATCAATCAACAATTGCGTCACCGCAGCCGCATTTAAGCCCCATTGTTTGGTATAGATTTCATCTGCTTCTGGCGTTTCTACAAGCGTCATATTTTGAGCGAATGCTTTGATTTTCAATAATTTACCAATAGTCAATTTGGCATCTAACTTCGCTAACAAACCTTGTACTGCTTGCGTATCCAATTGTGCAACCATTTGACCTTGAAACGGCATTTCCAACCAAACAATTTCATGATTATCTACATCTAACACTCCGAAAACCATGCCTTTTGCCAAACTTTGCGTCACTCGTACTTGGTGTTGCACGCAAGAAGGGTCATACGCAACGCCCGTTAATTCGGAAACGCTCATCGGAAATTTACTATTCATCCAACCCAAAACCAAATTCGGCGTGATGCTGCCGCGACTATACGCATTACAGGTAAACGTCACATATTGCACTTTTCCTTCGCGTAATGCTTTGATATTCAATTCAATATACTCTGCTGTACCGACTCTGTCGGGAATGCTCCGAATATCGCCTGAGTGTTTCGACCCTGTTGCCGTCAACTGATAATAGGAGCAGGCTTCCATCCGTTTATCGTGAAAAGCGAGATGCGCACTCAAATCCATATCCATATGTTGCGCAGGCAATCCCGCGCCCCACTGCATGAACAATCGAACCATATCGCCCTGTATCGCAAACCGCGTCCCTTGCAACGCAACAGGCAAATCTTGAATCGTCTCACTTCGGTCGCCAATCGCCACAGGCATTTTATACAAAATCGGTTCGATATACATCGTTTTATTCAAATTTTGCACTGCTGCAAACCGTTTTTCCATTGCCAATAAGGTCAATCCTTGCACTTTTTCTTGAATAGCTTCCAATTGTGCTGCATTGAAACTACCTAACAATTTGTTTGCAGGGATTCGTTTTGCAACTCCGCCTAATGGTTTGACCGTCCGTTCAATAGTTGGGTCGAAATAGGTTTCTGCATACATATTCAATGAAAAAACCAATCGAGCAGGCACTTTATCGACCACAGCCGCGAATGCGGCGATTGTATCGTCCGCGCCAAACCACAAAATGTTGGCAAATAAAGACCGTGCAAATAAACCGGGACGTTGTTGCAATAAACTAAATGTTTTATGTGCATCCATTTTCAATCGAAAAAAATGAATCCGTCCTTCCCAAACATCATACAATTCGTGGTAAAAAGCCTGCAATAAAGCCGCTAATTTTTCAAAACCGGGGCGTTTAGCATACTCCGTCAAGCGCAAGGCGCGGATGTAACGCACCCACATCCCGCGTTTTGGGTGCATGATTTCGCAGATTTTTTCGACTTCACCCGGCAAACCATTCAACCACCGCGCAATCACAACGCTTTCTTTTCTATCGTAATACAGTTTTAATTCTAATTTTTTTGCCAAATCTGCTTGCGCACCAGCCTCTTTCCCCTTTCCAAAATGCAACGCATTTTTGCGATTTCTTTTTACAATCGTTTTAGGTTCAATGATTTGTAAATAACCCGTTTTGTTATACCAAAGGTAACGCAAGATGTCAGTCGGTGATGTAAACAAGGCTTGCGCTTGTGCGCCTTGTTCATTTTCGACCAATGCGTTGACGACTGCCATCAACGTTTCCTTCATGCCAATTTTGACAGTTGCCCAATCCACTTCGGAGGAAAAGGCTTTTAACAAAATTTTTAAACTATCGATTTGCGTCGCATCCAAAGCGGTTTTGGAAATCAACAAATCGTTTAAAAAAGGTTTCATATCCGCCTCTGACCACAACTCTAAAATCTTGCGTTTGCTGCCTTGACTTTGCAAAGGCAAAAAATGGGTTTTAAACGGCATACCGCAAAACGGACAACCGGTATAGCGTTCCAATGGAAACGTGTGTGCAGGAATCGTATGTCCACAAGCAAGCCGTGTGCCGCCATCCAATTTGAAAACATTGTGAAAAAAAGTGATAAGATGATCCATATGCGACTCACCTGTGGGTTTATCCCAAGCCCGAACCAAAGGTGTCCAGTTTTTGTTAACACCCATGATTTCCCGAAATATATTTAAAATTTCGGTGTGATTATCGGATTTCAAACCATTGAGGGCGTGCAACAATGGTTCTGAAACGCCAAAACCCAATTTGCCCAAATTGGCAACCAATAATCCAGTGCTTTGAGAAAGTCTTTTAGGTGCATCAACAAGGGCTGTTTTAGGAATAAAAACAGCATTTTGACGCAAAGATATTTTCAATAAATCATTCATATTCAATGAATTGTGCTTGAACAGTGTTAAAAAATAAGGTAATTTTGTTGCTGTTTCACCAATTGATTTTAGAAGTAAGCAACAATTGACCTATATTGGAAGACAGGCGGGATTCGAACCCGCGACCCGCTCCGTTAATGGGAGAGAAGTAAGTTTCATTTGACCTTTGACAGATAATCACAAAACTTTTAGCTGCTCTACCACTGAGCTACTGTCCTCATATCACTATTTTGCGTATCAAACCATCGTTTCAAAAAAAATAGATAATTGCTCAGGTTTTTACATTAGGAGTGTGATAGAAGTAACCCAAACTTGACCTTAAATATTTTGAAACGATGATTATCAACGTTTGATGTTGCAAAGATAGTTGTGCTACTACGCAATCTATTTGCGTAGTAAAAAATTATTTTCAAAGTAATATTGTGTTTCAAAAAGCGTTATCTTGCAATTAACCATTTTTCATTAAAAAAATTCAAAGATACTATGAAAACAAGTAAAATACTTGTCGTTTCGATAGGTTTAGGCGCGTTTGGGGCGGGTTTTGCCTCTTGCGACAGCCTCAAAAAAGCTGCTACTTCAGTCATCGCCGACCAATTATTATCCAATTTGGACATTGGAGGCGGTTTGAAAGAGGCATTAGTATTCGGTATCACGAATGGTTCAGACCTACTTTCCAAAAAAGGCGGCTACATGAATAGTGCTTACAAAATTTTATTGCCTCCAGAAGCTCGTCAGATTACGGATAAATTACAAATGATTCCCGGTTTCAAAGGCATTGAAAATTCGATTTTGGAAAAAATCAATGCGGGGGCGGAAGATGCAGCCGTGAAAGCCAAACCGATTTTCATCAATGCCATCAAATCCATGAGTTTTGATGATGCAATGGGGATTTTAATGGGCGGTAAAGGTGCTGCAACTGCGTTTTTGAAAAAAGCAACATATGACCAATTGTTTCAATCTTTTTCTCCTGTGATTGCGGGTTCTTTGGACAAGTACAATGCACGCAGTTATTGGTCGGATGCGGTGAATACGTATAATAAAATTCCATTAGTGACGCGGGCAAATCCAAAATTGGAAGATTATGTAACGACAGAAGCCTTGAAAGGCTTGTTTTCAATGGTCGAAGACAAGGAAAAAGGGATTCGCGGCGATAAATCGCAACGCACCACAGACCTTTTGCAGAAAGTATTTGCGAAACAAGATAAATAATTTTTTTTCATCAACTTTAAAATCATCAATATCATGTCATTCGGAGATTTATTAAAAAAAGCGGGCGCGATGCTCGAACAAGCTAAAGACGCTATCGCTGATAAAGCAGAAGCATTGAAAGATGTCGTAGAAGACAAAATTGCCGATTTGCATTTGGATGACCTCAAAGATGCCGTCATGGATAAAGTGCATGATGCGCAAGAAGCAATTGGAAATCCAAGTGATTTGGTCGAAAAAGCGAAAAATGCGATTGGAAATCCGAGCGATTTAGTCGAAAAAGCGAAAAATGCGATGGTCAGTGCGAAAGACGCAGTGGCAGATAAAATGGACGAATTAAATGATTTGGCAGAAAAAGAAGCCAAAAAATAACGTTTGGAGTATAACGTTTGGAGGGTTTGAAACCCTGTCCTACAAATTTCGTAAATTTGAAAAATTTACGAAATTTTAGGTGCAAATCCTATTTTGCGCAACAAATTTCGTAAATTTGAAAAATTTACGAAATTTTTCAAACTAAAAAACAAACTATTTGTTTTAATTATAATCCAAACTCAATGGATAGTGGCGCAACCTGCACCGCCGATTCGATATGTTTCCTGTAAAAGATAATATTTCTTATATTGCGTCCGTTTTAATGGATAAAAAATCAAAACAAAATGTTGATACGCAATCAGTTCTGTTTTTTACTTTGTTTGAGTACGGTCATGGGGGCGGCGCAAGTGGGCGGGCGTGTCGCTTTTCCATTTTTGAATCATTCGGTATCGGCACGCATCACCGCGCTTGGGGGCGAAGTGATTGCGGTGCGCGATAATGACCCTGCTTTGGGTTTCCGCAATCCTGCGATGTTGAACGATAGCATGCACCGAAATATCAGTTTCAGCCATGAATTTCTCTTGGGCGGCGTTCAAAGTGGTTTTGCAGGAGCCGTTTGGCACGTTTCCAAATGGAAAACCACCTTTTTAAGCGGCGTTCAATACCTAAATTATGGTATCATGCAAGGGAATGACCCGTTTGGAAATGCAACCGAATCATTTTCGGCAGCCGAAACTGCCTTCAATATCGGCGCGGGACACCAAATTAATGAACGCTTTTCGATTGGCATGAATGTCAAATACATCCGTTCTCAATTGGAAACGTATCAATCGACGGGTTTGGCAACGGATTTGGCGGGTGCGTATTATGATGCGACAAGTCGATTTGGTTTCACAGTGGTAGCCCGAAATTTGGGTGTGCAATTGAGTTCTTATAACGATATTAAAAATTCATTACCACTTGATATTCAAATAGGTATCTCTAAAAAATTGTCGCGTGCGCCGTTTCGCTTTTCGTTGATTGCACATGATTTGCAACAGTGGAATCTGCGTTACGAAGCAAAAGCGGCGGCAGAAACCAATATTCTGGGAGAAACGCCCGCTACCACACAGGCTTGGGTGCAAAATACAGATAATTTTTTCCGTCATTTAATTTTCAATGCCGAATTATTAATGGGCAAAAGCGAAAATTTTAGATTAAGATTTGGTTATAATCATCAACGGAGAAAAGAAATGATGGTACCGAACTTATTGAGTTATGGTGGATTCAGTTTCGGAGTAGGTTTGAAAATCAATCGATTTCGGTTGGATTATGGACGCGGAAATTTTCATTTAGCTGGTGGATCGAATCATTTGACGCTTTCTACTCATTTGTAAATTTTTTGTGAGGACTTTACGTAAGTGTTCGTAAAGTCCTCGCAAAGGACTTTACGAACACTTACGTAAAGTCCTCACTCATGCAGCATATTCCAAATCATGGATTTCCAATCCTTTTCTTGCTCGGGCAAAACGTCGATTTTAAAAATATCAGGCGTAATAGAATATTGCTTTTCCATCGCAGGTTGCGAACAAACACCATAAAATTCAGTCATATTCCAATCCGCATCAAAAATAACAGCGCGAAATACAAAAATAAATAATTTTTTATCATTATATGTAAATTCTCTTTTTTCAATGATTTGAATTTGATATGGAACCATATTTTCCAGTTCATAAGCCATTTTGCCATAAATAATCGCTTTAACGACTTCTGCATGCGATAGATATTCTTGCGGAATCGCTTTGAGTTGTCGCATTTCTGATAACTGTACCAACATATGATACCACACATTTTTGTCAGCAAAAAGGCGTTTCCAAACGGTTGCTGGCAATATTTCGCCTTGTTGCATATAAGCAAGTGCCGTTTCAGCAGCTAAGGCAATCTTATTACTATGAATATTTTTGCGTAAAAGGTTTATAATCAATTCATTTTTGCGCAATTTACCCAAAACAGGCACTAAGTAAAGGGCTTCTTGCAAGGACTCAAGTTGCTGCACTTGCGTCGAGAGGATTTGCGCACGCGCTACGAAAAGAGGGTGATACTCATCCACTAAATGAGTGCAAGCCGCTTCACCTTCCAATAATTGTATGGAAAATTGGTTTAAAAGTAATTTAAATGATTTTTTATCATATAATTCTTTCATCATGCGTTGATATAAATGCGCCATTTTATCAAAATGTTTTTTTTGCGCAAGACGGGCATCATTTAAAATAGAATTTGCCAAATGGACTCCTGTTGCTGCCGATACATTCCACTGATTTGCTAAATTAAAAAACAGCGTTTCAAACAATTTAGATGAATTTGAATAATTGGTAAGCGTTTTAGCAAATACATCTGTTAGAATCCGCGCTTGTAAAAGAGTTGCAGTGGTATCGCGATAAAACAATTGTTTTAGACAATCTACCCGTTCTGCGTCTTGTTCTAAGGCAGGGAATGCCAATATTTTGTCCAACAAAAGATAGCGGGTCGAATTCATTTGTAAAGAATCATCATCGTAATTGGCTAAAACAACCGAATATAATTTATTTAAATCTTCTTTTTTGAAATTATATTCTGGCAAAATCGTTCGTGCTTGGATTCTATTGGCATTATTGCTTAAAAGATGTTGCAACAAAATATCTGTTTTAGGCATATAAAATTGTTGAAGATTATCAGCATGCGGCGGATTTACGAATTTAAACTTATCACAAAACGTTTTAATAAAACTTTCTTCGGAAATTTCATGAGGCAAATGTGCTGATAATTCATAACATTCACTCCCAATTCTAAACATAATGTTTCGATAAATCGTACCCCGTTTATCCAATTTGAAGCGCAATGATTTGGCTTTTTGTCCTTGAAACGTGGTATCAATAATCGTCATTTGCTCGGGAATGCGATTGAAACGCCAACGCAAAAAACGATAACACAAGGAATCTTCATTTTCAGGTGCATAATAAGGCGAAAACCGAATCTGCGCAATCGAAAAGGAAACGCCCGACTGCGGACTTGTCACCCGCCAAGTCGTTTCGCGCACTTCGGGATAATCGCCCGGATGCTCCGATTCTGAAACCTGAATAGGGGATGTTCCCACAGGCACACCTACCATATATTTTTCATTTTTCAACGGTTGTGTGACAAAAGTAGTAGGTGCAAAAGGCTCAAATTGGAACGAATCAAACCACTTTTCTGCATTTGTAAAGCCACTTTCTATCTTTTTATCGCCTTTTGCGACTAAGGTAGGCGGTTGCAACACCAGCAAATAGACGCGATTGCCGCGCAACCAACAGCGCACATGAATTTCCATATGCTGCACCTCATACACAATGTACCGACCAGCATAACCATTCATATCTAGGTTATTGACTTTCAATATTTTAGGCTCATGATTTTGCCATAGCTGACTTAAATTTTCTTTGAAAAATGCATCCATATCCGACAACGAACGCCCTGCGGGAAGGTCATTATACCGAATCACATAGGTATTGCCTTGGGCATCTACACTTTTAAATAAGTGCATTTTTAGCCCAATGACATCATACTCATAAGGGGATAAAAAACTATTATTCAACGATTTACATGTAGGATAATTGGGTAACTCAATAGAAAACGCGCCTAATGTATCCTTGAAGACCGTCCAACCTTTATTTATAGGGTTGTTTGTTTGTAAAAAAAGAGGCGTTTGAAAGTTTATAGCAGTAAAATGCTTGTTAGGTAAGCCTACAACTGCTTGTCCGCAGGACGCGACAGTTGCAACGCTCCACAATATACCCAATATTGCAAGCCTTTGATATAGAAATGTCATGTAAAACTGTTGTTTATAAATATTACGCGCCACAAAGCTACTAATCTTTATTAAATTAAAACTTTTTTGCGCCAAAAAATTTAACAATATTCTAACGGTACGCCATCTTTGCAACATTTTAATCACGAGTTTAAGGAAGGCAATGCAAAGAATTTATTTTATCAAATGCAATTTTTTAATTATATGATAAATTCAAAAAATTGTAAATCAAGGTTTTACGTGAGTTTTATCCCCACAGGCAATGCAAACGGTTTTACAATTTCGATTTTTTTTAGACGAACTTTTGCAAAAAGCACGTCATCCCATTTACGAAATTAATACGGGCTTTGGCTCATTATGTGACATGGAAATTTCAAAAATGATTTAATTCAATGGCAAAAAAAATTAGTGATGTCTCCTGCGATTGGGATGGGTGATAAAGTGTCGCTTCCGACTACCTCTTGAAATCCAGTATTCAGCAGCATGTGCGGCAAGTGCGGCAAGTTGCCCATAATTTCCGCTTTGGGAATCCTTGAAATCATAAACATCCTATTTCAAATTTTTTTTAATAACGCCTACCCAAAGGTAGTTGTTACATAAATAATTGATTATCAATTTTTTAAATTGATTTTGAACCTAAAAGCGGTTGGAAAATAAAAAATAAAAATTTTTAACTACACACAATGGGTAGTGCGCAGCATGGCAAAGCATCCTACCTTTGTATCATCAATTACGAAGAAATATAGTTGCTCTTAAAAACCAAATGAAAATCATAATCCATTCAATATCAAATAGTTAAGAAATAAGGTGGAAATCACACGACCTTGTATAGCCCTTGTTATGCACAAACGAGTGAGCGCGGAAGCCGAAAAGCGGGATAGAGTAGGCAATATTCATTTTTTCTTTAGCTTATTAAATTCTAATTAACCATGTTAAAACAAATGATTATCGCGCTTTCATTCGTCAGCGCAACCGTTGCAGCCAATGCACAAACAGAAGCAAAAGCAATCACAATGGAGCAAACTGCCCCAATCGCCACTTATGGAAAGGCGAATGTAGAGAAAGTAAGTCCAACATCTACTATCAAAGGCAAAAATGGTGGTAATGTCAGCGGTGGTATTCTCATCTGGTGGAAACCTGCGGATGCAAAAAAAGTAGAGATAAAAGCAGTTCCAAATGTAGCACGGACTCATTAGTCTGTGTTGGCTTGAACCCATTTTCCCTGTTATCTGTTTGGCAATTCCTTTGAATTAGAAATTGCCAAACCGTTTTTTATTTCATTTTAAAGGATTTTAGCTATGAAAAAATACTTTTTGCTCTCATTTTTAGGTTTACATGTAATTTCAATATTATATACAAATATCAATATTATAAGTGTTTTTAATGAAAAGCAAATTGTTTTCAAATTTCCTCAACAGGCTGCCTCTTTTTTCAAAAATCGGTTTCAGTTACTACCTCAAAATTTTTTAATTCTATTAGATAGTTATGTAATTTGTAGTGGTGTGACAAGTTACTGTTTTTTTTCACCTGACCCTTTGGCAGGGAGTCGGCTTTTGATTCAAAAAGAAGGTATAAACGAACCCTTATCAACGAACTATTTGGAAGCTCATTCGCAAGAAATGTCTAATAAATTGAAGACGGCGCATCATTTTATGATGCGGATAAAAACAGGTGAAGATGCCGACTCTTTAGGGGTGCTTTTTGCCCAATCAATTGCTGCCCGTCTTTTTGAAAAATATCCTAATTCAATCAAAATCAATATTTTATCCCCATACTATGATTTACCTTGTATGGGAGATTTTAGAAAGGGAAAATTGCCAATCTTAAAAGAAAATAATAGATATGAATTTAAAAAAATGCTTTAATTGCCTTTTTGAGCCAATGCGTATCACTTATTTAGCATTTTTCAGAATCAGTATTGCATTGACGGCTATGATACAATACATCTGCTTGCGCAGTGATATACTTGATATTTTTGGCAAATATGGTTACCTTCAACCTGAGGTTACAGAAAGGATTCTACCTACTTATCAGCCGCGTTTATCATGGATACAAAACTGGTTGCATATTGTTGATAATCAAGAAATTAGGTTTATTGAAAATATTTATTATATTTTTTTAATAGGTTGTTTTTTATTAATGATTGGTTTTTGCACCCGCTTCACTGCCCTGCTATGCCTTTTTTTACAAATCTTTTTTATAGGAACCAGTTATGCGTATTGCTATGGTTTTGATTATTTTATATGTTCGAGTTTTTTTTATTGCTTAATATTTCCAGTTGGTTCGACCTTCTCGGTGGATGCGATTTTGAATCAAAATAGCAATCAGAAAGATTATTTTTTTTACCTGTTTTGGTTGCGAGTGCATTTGGGTTGTATTTATTTTTTTTCGGGTTTTGGCAAAGCCTTAGGGACGACTTGGTGGAATGGTGAAGCCTTATGGCGGAGTGTGATGTCCCGCGATTTTGCAGTATTTGATTGTAGTTTTTTAGCAGAAGTGCCTTGGCTGGCGCAATTTTTTTGTTTATTCACGCTTTTTATTGAATTTTTTTATCCAATCGGCATTAATTTTGAAAAAACACGGCGTTTTTGGCTTTGTTCTATCATTACCCTGCATTTGGGGATTGCCATTTTTATGGGTTTATGGTTTTTTGCAGCGATTATGATGATTTGGAATCTATGCGCTTATGCACCCATTTCAATCGCTTGGTCGATTCCCAAAAGGCTCGTAACAGGACGCGCTTCATTGAAGTTGTAAAAAAACTTAGCGCGCTTTTTTCCAACCATCTATTTTTAATTCCAACCGAATTTCAATCACAAAGTGCGGCAAGTTGTAACCTGCCGCACTTTTTCCACTCATCTCGTCTATTTTCAATTCAAATACAAAGCAATTATGGTTTTTTGACTTTACCAAAATCGCCCGCTTTGATGATACTTATTTTTTTCAAATCAATATGTTTTTTCAACGCTTTGTTGACAGCATCCACTGTCAAACCAGTAACTGCCGATTCAAATTTCGCATCCCAGTCCATTGTCCGATTATAATACAAGTATTTGTCCAATCTGCCAACTAATTGTTGGTCATCGGAACGCCCAATCATCCGCGCTTGCAACATAGATTTTTTGGCATCGGTCAATTCTTTCTCCGTAATCCCCGTTGTCAATACTTTTTCGACTTCTTCTTTGAAGGCGATTTCCAATTTTTCCACATTTTCGGGCGCGTAAATCGCGTATGCCCCAAAAACGCCCGCTTTCACAATCGGATCCACTTGCAAATACGAGCCAACCCCATAACTCAAACCTTCTTTCTGCCGAATGCGGTCTGCCAAGCGACTGCTCAATCCGCCGCCGCCCAAAATGTAATTACCCACCACCATCATCGCATAATCGGGGTCGTTTTCGTCCATTTTGACATTCATCCCTGCCACAAACATCGCATTTGCCTTGTCAGGAGTCTTAATTGACTCATTTTTAACTGGAATTTCTTTAAAATCATTCGGCAAACGCTGATGTGCTTTCGGACTTTTAAATTTGCCCAATCCGTCTTGCAATACTTTTTCCACCGCAGGCGCGTCAAAATCGCCCACAATCGTCAAAGTAGCCGCACTCGTGCCATAAAAATCTTTATGAAATTGTCGAGCATCCGCCAATTTCACGGTTTTCAAAGCGTCAATTTCTTCTTGCGGAGTCATCACATAACGAATATCGCCCTTTTGTTGTGGATTCAAATGACGGTCTAACGTATTGAAAGCCAATGCTTGCGGGTCTGCCAACTGCTGTTCCGTACCTGCCAATTCTTCTTGCCGAATTTCTTCAAATTCCTTTTCTGGAAAAGACGGATTCATCAAAACGTCCGTAATAATTTTCATCACTTCGGGCAAGTTATCGCGGACGGTTTCCACATTCACCGTCGTTTGGTCTTTGCTGCCGTTGATGCGCACCGTCGCTTTCAACTCATCCAATTTATCTTTAATTTGTTGTTGCGACAACGTTTTCGTCCCTTTCATCAACATCCGTCCCGCCATGTAGGAAGTCATGCGTTTGCCTTCGAGCGTTTTCAAATCGCCATAACGAACATTCAACACGGCATTTACAGTATTGCCGCGAGTGGTTTTGGTCAAAAAAGCCGTTTTTAATTCGCCAATTTGTCCTTTTTTGGTGCGTTTTTCGATATTTTGCGGACTTGATTCAAAAACTTCTCCTTCGGCAATCGCTGCTTTTCCTTTGTAACCCGAAACTAAGGCAGCAATATCTGGCACCGCAGGCATTTCAGCGCGGTCGGGTTTGGCATCTGGCAGGAATAAACCAACCGTCCGATTAGAAGGTTTGAAATACGCATTCGCAACCCGATTGATGTCGGCAACCGTCACATTTTCCATCGCATCGCGCAAAATGAAGAACAATCGCCAATCGCCCATACCGATAAATTCGCTAATAATCGTCCCAGTCGTTTCCGAATTGCGGAACATTTCATCGACTTGTTTCAAGGAAATCGTTTTAGAACGCTTCAATTCGGCTTCGGTGATGGGTGTTTTTGATAAATCATCAAATGTTTTCAGCAAAAGGAGTTTGGCAGAATCCAAATTTTGCTCTTTGCGCACATCCACATTGAAATACGCAAATCCCGGTTCTTTCGTCCAGAAGGAAAAACCCCACTGAGAAGCCGCTTTGTTGCTCGCGACCAACGCCTGATGCAACCGCCCAGAAGGTCGATTGGTCATCACTTCCACCAAAAGTTGCACGGAAGCGTAATCGGGATGCGAACTCGCAGGCACATGATAGCCGCAAGACACGACTTGCACATCGCCCGTGCGCCGCAAAATCACATTTCTTTCGCCATCTTGCGTCGGTTCCACCGTCCAACTTTGAGGCAACGTGCGAGACGGTTTAGCAATCGGCGTAAAGTATTTGTCAATCATTTTCAACGTTTTATCGCCTTCAAATTTGCCCGTGACGATTAAAACGGCATTATCAGGTTGATAGAATTTTCGGTAAAACGCTTGTAAATTTTCAATCGGCACATTTTCAATATCTGACCGATTCCCAATCGTCGATTTTCCGTAATTGTGCCAAAGAAAAGCAGCCGAAAGCACCCGTTCCATCAAAATACTGGTCGGACTATTTTCGCCTGATTCAAATTCATTGCGCACAACGGAAAACTCCGTATCCAAATCTTTTTTGGCAATCCGCGATGTAATCATCCTATCCGACTCCAAATCCAATGCCCATTCCAAATTTTCATCGGTTGCGGCAAAAGTTTCGTAATAATTGGTACGGTCGAGCCAAGTCGAACCATTGAATTGACAACCATGATCCTTCAATTCTTTGGAAGGATTGACATGTTTCGCAGAGCCTTTAAACACCATATGTTCCAAAAGGTGCGCCATGCCCGTCTCGCCATAACCTTCATGTCGGCTGCCGACCAAATACGTGATGTTAACGGTAATCGTCGGTTTCGAGGCATCTGGAAAAAGGAGTACTTTCAACCCATTGTTTTTGAGTCGATACTCGGTAATGCCTTCGACAGAAGCCAATTTTTCCAAATTAGTTGGCGTTTGAGCGAGTACAAGCCCGCTTAAACAAGGGAAAAGGACACTTAATAGTGTTTTTTTCATTGTAGCAAATAGGTTTTGTTGAAAAGAATCTTAATGTATAACGCGTCTTTTTAATTCAAAATCTTGTCCGAGATAGATATTTCGCGCCAATTCATCTTGGGCTAATTCCTCCGCAGAGCCTGCCCTAACAATCCTGCCTTCTGACATCAAATAAGCTCTATCCGTAATGGATAAAGTCGCTTTCACATTATGGTCTGTAATGAGAATGCCAATATTTTGGGTTTTTAAATGCAAAACAATGTTTTGTAAATCTTCCACTGCAATCGGGTCAATCGCCGCAAAAGGTTCATCTAACAAAATAAAATTCGGACTCGTTGCCAATGCGCGAGCGATTTCCGTTCTACGGCGTTCTCCACCCGAAAGCATATCGCCTAAACTTTTGCGCACTTTTTCCAAATTAAATTCTGCAATCAACGATTCTAACTTCTCTTTTTGTTGGGTAGTACTCAATTTCGTCATTTCCAAAACCGCTTTGATATTGTCCTCAACACTCAACTTACGGAATACAGAGGCTTCTTGCGGCAGGTATCCGATGCCTTTTTGAGCGCGTTTATACATGGCGAGTTGGGTAATTTCCTCATCGCCCAAAAACACTTTCCCCGAATTAGGCTTGATAAAACCAACCGTCATATAAAAAGAAGTCGTTTTACCCGCGCCATTCGTACCCAAAAGTCCAACAATTTCTCCTGTATTGATTTCAAAAGAAACATCCGTAACGACTTGGCGTTTGCCATATATTTTAACCAAATTAATGGCTTGTAATTTCATAAAATTTAAATTTTTATTTTTGAATAAAAAATACCACTCATTTGAACATATAAATTTATCTTTGCCCATATATTTTATGTTAATAAAACAAAATGTTAGAAAATAATTTAACTTGGATTGAAAAAATAAAGCAATATTGCTTGAAATATGATATTCCACTTTCCTATTTAGCCGAAATTCTGAATGAACCGAAGGTAATTCCAATGGTTCGAGGCAAAGCTTTTGAGTTTTCTGCCTTATTACGTTTGCAACAAATCCTTCCAACAACGGAGTGGATTGTTGATAAACCTGCTGTCAATGCACAATTTGGTCTGCATGATGTTGATATTCGAGTGATTCACAAACCTACGCGCAAAATAATTCGTGTTGAATGTAAGTTAGCAGGCAAAGGCAATTTCCGTTTGCAAAAAGACGGTAGTACAGCAATTAAGGTCAAATGTATGCGTTCTCGGACACTCGGCACTGCAAAAGTGGCTGAATTGTCCAAAAAAATAGGCATTTCAGAAGCCCTTTTATCCGTTCACAATGACCAATATTTGCCTACTGATTTTGATGCAGTTATTACAAGTATTGGCAATGCGTTTTACGAAACCAATGATGAAACGGATGCTTATGAATGGCAACCTTCTAAGGAAGGTATCCATTTTTTGGAACAACTTGCTTCGTTTCACAACGAATCTATCACTCATTTACAAAAATTTGCTTATCACGCGATGTATATCGCACCTTCTGCTGATTTAGCGATTACGACAGCAAATCCACATATTTGTACCCGAACGAAATGTGCAGATAAACAAAATTGTGGTTTTATTCCCAATTATCCGATTATCAAATTTCCCGCAAACCGTTATATACCTACTGAAACTTGGCATTATATTAATGAATCAAACAATGTGTTCCATCGCATCCTCCAAAAAACCGATTTGCGGCTCTATCAAGGAGAAATCTAACAAATTTAACTGGGGCGTATGTGTATAATTAAAAATGAAAATTTCTTGCCCTTTGTATCGAGTGCCTTTGCGCTCTAATTTATTTTTTTGATCATCTGTACGATTAATGGCATAATTCCATTCCTTGTCATGAATTTCAGCCCAATTATATAACTCCCTGATTTCTAAGGCATTATCATAGGTTAACAGAAAATTAAATCGATTTTTATGCTCTTCCAATAATGCTGCTAACCGAATATGATCTTGTGCACTAAACGAATGTGTATAAAATTTATCTTGTGCTGCATTGAAATAAGGTGGGTCTATAAACAAAAAATACGATTCATTTGTAGGGATTTGTTTTAAAACAGACTCGAAATCAAGACAAGTTAACTTCACGCCCTGCAATTTGTGGGAAGTGCGCAAAATATTGGCTCCCCAATTTTCGGGACGCATACTAAATTTATCGCCGTAACCAAAATAACAATTTTTCATATTCATAATACCAGAATACGAAGTTCGATTCAAATAATACCAACGCAATGCTTTTTCAAGCTCATTTTGGGGTTCAAACTCATTTTTATAAAAAGCATGTCGTTCTTTGGTTGCGATTTCACCGTTCAAAGCGGTTGACAATTCTTGTGGAAAATCCCGAATCATGGTCAAACAATTGATTAAATTCGGGTCAAGGTCATTGAGCCAATTGCTACGCACTTTATTTTTGGCAAAAAAAATAGAAGCTCCGCCTGCAAACGGTTCTAAATAATGCGTATGCGGCGTAAGATATTCCAATATTAATTTTCTGGCATAAAACTTACCGCCTGCGTATCGAAAGGGCGAATTAATGGTTTTAGTCATCCTATTTTTCGTTAAAATGAGCCACAATATAGCTATTTTTGTTGATTGGGTTGCCTTTTGAACAAAAATTGTTTTAAGCTAATTTTTAATTTCGTATAAAATATCCGCTTCTAATTCCCAATTAGAGCGCAATTGTTCCAATTTTTTCCAAAAAATACGTTCAGGCTGTCTTTTTAAATCATAATCGCCTGTATCCCAAACGCGATTGCGATTCAAATCTTCGATGATTTTAACCGTGTAATTATCAGGATTCACTGCCTCAATCCGCTTTTCAAAAGAGACCACTTTATCCACGAAAAATTGCACTTCCAAAAGATTACCACCCGTTAAAATTTGTATAATATAATTTTTTTCTTTATTTAAACCTTTGACTTTCAATTGAATATCACCTAATTCTTTTCGATTTTGAATGACTATACTTTGTTGTAAACTATCATTTTTCAAGCCAAATAAATCCGTAATCGCATTCGGCAACAAGTGAACTTGATATTTCATGCCCTCTACCCAAGCGGTTTTTAGTTTTAAATGCAAAACGGTGGGTTGCGACGAATCTCGTTCCCATCGAAAAGGCTGTTTTTTAGAGAACGTATCTGTAATAAAAATATTGGATGTATCGACGTTCCAAATCGGATGATTGAATCGAATAATGTGTGTTTTCAACGGATGTACAGGCAATGGATAAACAGGCTCATTTACTACTTTTTGTTTGATAGATGTAGCGATTAATTTACTTTTTTTCAAAAAATCAGCCCGATTCGAGTTGGGTTTTACGCGAATCGTATCGATTTTATTTGTGTCGGTCTGCGTGTACGCGTACCATGCGGCATCCGAAGGCTGGTCATACCAAAGGCGAACCGAGTCTTTTCCCGCCTCTTTTCCATAATCCAATAACACTTTTGAAACGCCCTCTTGCCAACGAATCTTTGCTTTATGTGCGTCACCAGTAAAATTAAATTTTACAAAACCATAACTATTCGTTTCTTTATTTTTTAAACGCAATTTTGGAATCGGGTCAAAAGCCCTGATTTTGATGCCACTCGTATCGTTTTGCGGCAACGTCACCAACGTATCGGGGAAACCAATCGTTTCATTATCTTGATTGAAAAGATAGTTTAAATCATTGTCTTTCAATACAAAACACTTGAATTTTCCTGCTCTTATGTTTTGGATTTGGGCAATACCCAATTTATTGGTTCGAGCGAAATAAAACGGTTTGATTTTGCGCACCACCGAATCCGCCGCGTTATCGTACAACATGACCAAGACATTTTCCATGATTTCGCCTTTTTCGGCATCTACTACTTGCGCCCGAAACGGCAACGAATCCAAAATAGCTCCTGTCGAAAACACAAATCGCAAGTTTTCCGCAGGATTTCCTTCCGTAAAATCCTTCACAGCATTACCAAAATTGATGGTATAAGTGGCATTTTCGCGCAAAACTTCCTCTTTTGCAAACTTAAAATGCACCATTTTGCCATCTAAGGTGACTTCAGGACGCTCATTCAAAGGCGGCGATACGACAACTTGATTATAAACATCCTCTAATTTCAACCATTCGTTAAAAGTTAGGTCAATATTTTGCTTTTTAAAATGAGTTTGCAAATTCGGCGTTGACCGCGCTTGCACGATTTTGGGTGGCATCATATCTTTTTTGCCACCTGTCGGCGGAACGATATTGGCGCAACCTACGATAGTTAAAAGATTGATTATAATTGAAATACGTATTAAGAAGTGCATCATTTTTAATTTTTTTAGACACAAACGAAAGCAAAGTTACAAAGAAACCCTTTTTTTTTGTTTCTTTGCTTTTTAAATCTATTAAATTTTCCGAAACGGCTCAATGATTGGAGTTCTGAATAATAGTAACCTGCAACTTGCGTTAATGAGTGAAACTTAAAAAAAGATAACAACAGGCGAAAGGTTTATCGTAATCAAAAAAATCATTTTGCAATGAAACGTAAAGATTTTCTTAAATCTATAATTGGTTTATCCTCAATGACTACACTCGGTTCTTTCCAACATTTAACCGCAAATTGGAAAGCACAGGACGTTCCAATGCCTGTCCTTTTCATCGGTCATGGCAGCCCGATGAATGCGATTGAAGACAACGAATTTACACGTGGTTGGAAAAATATGTTGATGTATGTCCCAAAACCCAAAGCAATTTTGATGGTTTCGGCGCATTGGGAAACCAAAGGTACTTTCGTGACTGCCTTGCAAAAACCTCAGACCATTCACGATTTTGGCGGTTTTCCTCAAAAATTATTTGAAGTTCAATATCCTGCGAATGGGAGTACTTGGCTTGCGGAAGAGACGCAGCGCGTCATTCAGTCCGCGCCTGTTGGCTTGGATACGACTTGGGGGTTGGATCATGGGGCTTGGAGCGTTTTGCGACATTTGTACCCTGAAGCCGATGTGCCTGTGGTGCAATTGAGCTTGGATTACACCAAAAATACAGCTTATCATTACGATTTAGCCAAACAATTGCAGGGTTTGCGCCAAAAAGGGGTGCTGATTATCGGTAGTGGAAATATGGTTCATAACTTTCAATACGCTCAAATTCGAGGTGATTTTAATACGCATTTTGGACACGATTGGGCAATTGAGGCGAATGAAAGTTTTAAAAAGCTGATTTTGGAAAATAATTATAAAGATTTGATTGATTTTGAAAAATATAGTACGGCATTAAGGCTTGCCGCGCCTACGCCAGACCATTATTTGCCTATGTTGTACGCGATTGCTTTGCGCGAAAGCAAGGAAAATGTGGCGTTTTTTAATGATGCGGTAATTGGTGGCTCGTTTTCTATGACTTCATTGAAAATTGGGTAGTTTTAAAAGTGGGTCTGAATTAGGATTTTTAGGGTAAAATCCTAAAAATCAATTCTAATTGAATCTTAAAAATCCCAAAAATCCTAATTCAGACCTTACCGCGTACTATTTTAGGAGTTGAATTAAAAAAACCGACAACAACGTTTGGAGGGTTTCAAACCCTCCAAACGTTATACGACCTTGAAAATCAACATTTTAGCCCGTATTATTTTTGTCTATTCGTTCATTTTAACTATTTATACACTCCCAATTACGCACCATGACATTTTTTATATTTTTTGCCACTGCCACATGGACAAGCATCATTTCGACCTACTTTGGGGACATTCGACTTGGTAATCGTTTTCAACGCAGGAGCCTGTTTTGGAACGGCTTGGGGCGTTATGGGTTCCCTGTAAGCGTCCTGTATTTTACCCAATCGGCATTCCAACAAATATTGCTCAAAAGGCGATTTTGACAGTATAATATTCTCATCTTCCTCCTCCTCTTCCTCCATATTGTAAGGCGGCATTTCGTAAAATTCAGTAATCGTTGTCGGCATGATTATTTTATCATAAGATTGTGGTTTTTTCGACAATTTTTTTTGTACCGATTGCCAATCGCCTTCAATCCAAGTCTCAACCCAATTTGTTTGAAACAAACGTTCTACATCCGTTTCCAACTCCGTGCCTCGAATCGTAATAATATCACTAATCAAAAAAGATATAAATTCAGAATCTATCAAATAATCATTTGTTGGATTATCTAAGTGATTTTGAATCACTGCTTTATACCAATCAATCACTTCTGAACGCCGTTCGGGTTCCTGCAATGCCACTTGCGCCACTGCCGTTGACACCACCATCTTGCTGATACTGGTATTGCCGCCTTGCAACACAAAATGTTGCAAATCTACCAAACGATTGTGTCCTAAAAAGTAAAGCGGTATCGTATATTGCTCTGGTAAATCAGACGACCAATTTTCAAGCGCATCATCCGACTGCCGCATGAAATTCAATAAATCCTCTAAAGCTTCTTCCGCGTGCAACGCGCCCAAAAAGTGCGCTGCATGGACGGGGATGTCCATAATTGGATGATAATCGGCTTTTTTGGGGTCAAATGCGTCTATAATTTTAAAAATAACGGATTTTCGTGCTACTGCGTCTTGCAACATCAAGCGCAAATCGGCTATTAAAGTCGCTCTCGGCAATGCCATTATCTCTGCCATGATGGTTTCTGGCAATTCGTCCAACGGATAATCGTACAAGGTTGCGATAATCGGATGTTGAAAAATTGGCATTTGAGTCGTTGGAGTTGGCTCATAATTGGCTTTAAACTGACTGACCCGTTGATTCGGACTTTTTGTTTGAGGTTGCCAAGCCTCAAAACGCTTTTTGAGTAACTCGTCTATGATAGGTTTGATGAGTTTATGTTTTGGGTCATAAAGCCAAGCGCGCTCTGCCAACTGCGTTGCCAAATCCATTTTGTCTTGGGCAAGGGCAATGCGCAGCATGCCATAATTAAAAATCATCCATTCACTTTCATTCAGAATCGCTTGATTTCCAAAGACTTGTGCGCCATCCTGCTGCATATCAAGGACTTCCGCCGCTTTATCATAATTTTTTTCAAGAATATAAATATCGGCAAGGGTCAATTTCCCAAACACATAATGAGGATGCTTTTCCAAACAATCCAAAGCTGCTGTTTTGGCATTTTGCGTTTGTTGGAGCCGCACATATAAAGTTGACAAATAATTTTTAAATTGGGGAACGTGTGGATATTGTTGTATCCATTTTTTCATTTTGGCAACGCTCATACTATTGACATAACGCGCATTTGCCAAATCCAATGCTTGACGCACGATGGGATGTAAAGCCATTTCGTAAGGCGGCGGCAAAGTATCCGTAGTGATTTTTACCCCCATTTTCTCAAAATAGGTTTGATTGTAGCTTAACATATTATTTTAAATTTTAATAAATAAAACGATTGTAAATCAACGATTTGGAAAATCATAACAGCCAATATCAGGCGTATTCACATCTCTCCGTTTGCCATCTAAATCATCCAAAATGTTTGAAATAGGTTTTGCTTTTTTGAACGCAATGGACAACGTATCTAAATGAAAATTATAATCACTTGTCTTTTTAAACACTTTTGAACCACTCGGCGCATTGATGCAATCCGTACACTTGGTAAAAAAATCGGGTGTGTTTTCCGTTTTAGTCAAATCTTTGACGCGAACAATGCAATTTTTAAACAAAAAGTCGAAATTGTTGGGTTTACTCGCATTGGCGAAAGCAATTTCATCTTCTTTGTTGCCATAAATCAAACAATTCGTAAAGTTTGCTTTCAACGCATACACAGGGCGGCGCGTACAATTGCCCTGCTCATCCACCGCCGCACAATACGAATTGCCCAAATTCAAGGCGGGGCTGGTGGTTCCCAAATTCGCCATCGTGCAGTACGTGAAATCGTAATTGCCACCATATAAGGTATTCAAAGTGCCGCCGCCATTATTATGAAAAAGGCAATTTTGCGCCGTCATACTTCCCCGAAAGCCAATTAATGCTGCCCCTTCTGTATTGAAAATTTGGCTATACTGCATATTCAACGTTGCAGCAGAATCAACATATACACCAAATTTTGAATTTTTAATAATCGTGTGTGTCAATTGATTATCGACACTTCCGCGATATAAAATGAGTCCACTCCATTGTCCTGCATCGGATTTAAATTCCGTTTCTAAACGGTCGCCTTGAAAAATAACAGGCTTATCTCGGGTGCCTTCCACCTTCAATTGCGCAGACGGGAGGATGTACATTCGACCGTCATTGTACAAACCGAGACTCGGATTTTTGCTAAAACCGCCGTGTACATGCACCCGCGTCCCCGCCGAAATCCGCAAAATCCCATTGCTCACAAACAAAATACCGTAAATCACATATGGTTTTTTATCATCCCAAACCACCGTCGAACCTTGACAATCCAACTCCGTAAAACTACCTTTTCCAAATCGACTCGGTATGTAATTAGCGTTTTGCCCCCATGCTTCTAAAACAATTTTTTGAATATTGCCATTAGTTTCAAACACAACATCATTCGCAATCACAAACGGGCTGATGCTCAAAGGCGCGTTTGGATTGACGGTCACTTCTGCAAAAACGTAAATACTATCCTTCGGCGGCACTTCCACATTTTCAAAAGAGCGACCTGCAATCCCATCCACATTTAAGTTAAAAGTCGCATTCGATTGATTGCTCAATGCGATTTTAGTGATGCGAATCGGTCGTGCATGTGGATTTTTGACCTTGAAAAAACGGGTTGCAGACCCAATTGCGGTGAAAACCGTGTCAAATCGCAACGTATCTTGCGAAAAAGCAAGTTTTGCACCTGTATCGGTGATAAAATTGTCTTGTTTGCGACAAGCGATAAACAAGGTGGTAATTGTTAAAATTAACAACAAAACGTTTTTTATACCCATTGATTTTGAATGATTTTGCTTTTTTTATAAAAAACACAAAGTTACGAACTGCGACTCAATTGGAACGTGGATGACGCGGATTGGGCGGATTTTCGCGGATTTTTTTTATTTTTCACAGATTTGAAACCTTATTACCAAAAATCCGCACTCATCCGCCGAATCCGCGTCATCCTTGTTTCAATTGTATCCAAAAGTGCTCTCTCGAAGATGAAATCGCTACAAAAATAAAGCAAAAATAAAAAAAAATCTGCGAAAATCTGCCCAATCCGCGTTATCCGCGTTCCAATTGTATCGCAATTTGTAACTTTGTTCCTTTTTTTTGAATAATCTACCTTTATGCCAATAATTGATGTGGTGATGCCCGCCTACAACGAAGCGAAATCGATTGCTTTGGTCTTGAACGACATTCCTCGCGCCTTAGTGCGTCATATCGTGGTTTGTGATAATAACTCCACTGACGGAACGGGCGCAGTCGCGCAAAAGCATGGTGCAACTGTCGTTTTTCAACGGGAACGCGGTTATGGCAATGCCTGTTTGAAAGCCTTAGACTGGATTCACCAACAAAAAGTGTTGCCCGACATCGTTGTTTTTCTGGATTCAGATTATTCAGACCATCCCGAAGAACTGTTTCAACTCGTAGAACCGTTGATAATCAATCAGTTCGACATGGTGATTGGTTCTCGCGCGTTGGGCAATCGGGAACGCGGTGCGATGCAGCCCCAACAAATTTTTGGCAATTGGTTGGCAACGACCTTGATTCGATGGTTTTATGGGTATCATTTTACGGATTTAGGTCCGTTTCGAGCGATTACCTACTCCGCTCTACAAAAAATTGGGATGGAAGATAAAAATTTTGGTTGGACGGTGGAAATGCAGGTCAAAGCCGCTAAATTAGGGTTGCGCTGTACGGAAGTAGCGGTGCAATATCGGCGGCGTGTCGGCATTTCCAAGATTTCGGGGACGGTAAAAGGGACGATTCTGGCAGGTTATAAGATTCTTTGGACGATTTTTAAATATATATTTTCTAAATGATTTGTAAATAAATTTGATTTTGGGTCGATTCTTTTACCTCAACGACTTATCTTTTGCCTGTCATTTTTTTTAAATTCGATGTAACTATTTATAAAATAAATATACAATATTTGTAACTTTGTGTTCAAATATCTTGAACAACTCAGGCAAAAATTATATATCAATCATGTCTCTTACAGCCTATTCAGGTACTTGGGGGCGCGCCCAAGTGTTGCACCTGTTGCGCAGAACCCTATTTGGGGTTAAAAAAGCCGATTTAACTTACTTTTTGACCCAAACGATGGATCAATCAGTCTCCGAATTGTTAATGCCATTGGCAAATCCGAGTCCACCCGTCAATGATTATCAAAATTATGTTGCCACGCCCGACCCAAGTGTGCCGTTAGGCGCGACTTGGGTGAACGGACCCATTGATTCTAACAATCAATACCCGCGTTTGCAGTCGTTGCGCGGCTGGTGGATGGGTTTGATGTGGAATCAAGACCGCAATATTCGAGAAAAAATGGTTTTGTTTTGGCATAATCACTTGCCTATCAGCATTGGCGATGTCGTGAATGAGCCGATTCCTGCCTATGCGTATGTAGCATTGCTGCGGCAACACGCGACGGGCAATTTTAAAACATTGGTTCGAGAGATGACGACGCAACCTGCGATGTTGAACTATCTCGATGGACAATTGAACACGAAATACGCGCCGAATGAAAATTATGCCCGCGAATTGCAAGAATTATTCACGATTGGCAAAGATACGACACCGCTTTACACCGAATCGGATGTGCAAATGGCGGCAAAAGTATTGACAGGTTGGCAAGTGAGTTGGCCCGATAATATTGTTTCTTATAATGCGAATTTGCACGATACGTCGAATAAAACATTTTCGAGTTTTTACAATAATGCAGTCATTAATTATGCCGCAGGTGCAACAGGCGGCATGACCGAAATCAACGCTTTGTTAGATTTGATTTTTGCCAAAAATGAGGTGGCTTTATTCGTGGTTCGGAAATTATATCGATTTTTTGTCTATTATAAAATCACACCTGATATTGAAACCAATATCATTGTTCCATTAGCTAACTTATTCAGAACCAACAATTACGATATACTACCTGTTTTGGATAGGTTATTTCGGAGCGAACATTTTTACGATATTACCAATTCACAAGGTTGTATTATCAAAAATCCGATTGATTTTGTTATCACGATTGCGCGCACTTTCAACGTCACGCCGCCTTTGAGCGATGTGCCAAATACGTATAAAAATTGGCGCAATTTCTTTGACCAAGCAACGAATATGCAAATGACGCTGGGCGCGCCGCCGAATGTTTCGGGTTGGCTGGCATATTGGTCTGCGCCCGAATTTCATGAAAACTGGATTAATGCCGATACACTGCGTCGGCGCAAAGAATTTTCCGACCGCGTAACTGGCAATTGGAATTATGGATTTGATAATGATATGAAAATCAACGTATTAACCTTTACACAAACCCTTAATACGCCAAGTGACCCGAATTTATTGATAGCAGAAGTCTTAGAATTGGTGCATACGCTGCCAAGCGATGCGGCGGTGAAAACGGAATTGAAAAAAATCTTGCTTTCCAATCAAACGCAAGATTATTATTGGACAACGGCTTGGAACAATTATGTGACTACACCCACGAATACGAGTTATGAAAGTACGGTCAAAACGCGGCTTAAACAATTGTACAAAGCCATTTTAAATATGGCAGAATTTCATCTATCTTAAATCAACTCCAAAACGATTCTAATGAAAAGACGTGATTTTCTCAAAGCGGGTTCGGTTTTAGCAAGCGTCCCGTTTTTTTCTAATAAGATTATGGCATCGGTGCTAAATCCTTCTTTGGAAGAGGCAGCGATATTGTCTATGGCGGCAAATGATGGACGGGTATTGATTGTTATACAATTGGAAGGCGGGAATGATGGTTTAAATACCGTGATTCCGTTAGACCAATACACCAATTTGGCGAATGCGCGGTCGAGTATTTTGATTCCGCAAAACCAAGTATTGCAACTTGGCAATTTTCAAACGGGTTTGCATCCGTCTTTGACGGGTTTGAAAACAATATATGATGCACAACGCTTATGTGTGGTGCAAGGAGTCGGTTATGCGCAACCCAATTTATCCCATTTTCGGGCGGCGGACATCTTTACATCGGGTTCGGATAGTGACGAAGTGATTGATTCGGGCTGGTTAGGTCGGTATTTGGAGTACGAATTTCCCGGTTTTCCCGCCGCCTATCCCAATGCAACGATGCCACACCCGTTGTCGATACAATTAGGTTCGTCGGTTTCGCGGGGTTTGATGGGTTATGGGACGAGTACAGGACAGACGGTTTCGCCGTATTTCAATGGTTCTATCACGCAATTACAAACAGGATTTGTGAATACAACAATTCCCAATAGCAATGCGGGAACAGAAATTGATTTTCTCCGAAAACAGCAAGTTTATACCAATCAATATGGGCAGGCGATTGTGGATGCTTGGGCGGCGGGCAGCAATTCGCTTGCGTACACGGCTTCCCCGACGGGCATTTACAATAAGTTGGGCGATCAACTTCGGATTGTGGCGCGATTGGTGAAAGGTGGTTTGAAAACCCGTGTGTTTTGGTGTCGGGCGGGTGGATACGACACGCATTCGGGTCAATTGGCGATTCATGCTAATTTAATGACGGAATTGAGCAACGCTATCAGCGAATTTCAAAGCGATATTGCGACGCTGGGTTTGGAAGACCGCTTTTTGGGGATGACTTTTTCCGAATTTGGGCGGCGAATACGGGCGAATGGTTCAAGTGGAACGGATCATGGTGACTCTGCGCCGATGTTTTTATTTGGCAAATCGGTCAATCCGACAGTGGTAGGCGCGAATGCCGTGATTCCTGCCAATCCTTCCGCAAGTGCAACGCCTACAATCCAATACGATTATAGACAAATTTATATGTCTGTTTTACGCAATTGGTTTTGCGTCGGTCAAGTGGCGGCGGAGACGATTTTGCAACACAATCAATCGCCTTTGACGGGGACGGTGAATGCTGCTTGTACGCCTGCATCGCCTTTGCCTTTGGAATTGGTTCAATTTGCAGTGACGAAGGCGAATAAACAGGATGCAGACGCGGATTGGACGACAATGAATGAAAGTAATATTCGTGATTTTGACGTACAACGTTCCTTAGACGGGCGCAGTTTTGTCAAAATCGGAACAGTGAAAGCGATAGGACATTCGCACACAGCGCAACGCTATCATTTTTTGGATGAAAAATTGCCCGTCACAATAGCGCAAACCATTTTTTATTATCGATTGAAAATCAATGAGTTAGATGGTAGTTCGACGTATTCACCCGTTCAGTCGGTTGCTTTTGAAGGGCAGCGCAGCAGTGGGATTACAGCAGAAGTATTTCCCAATCCTGTCTTGAATGGTCGGATTCAAGTAGTGATTCAAGGCGATGTACGGTTTGAAAATACGACTGAAATTCTGTTGACCGACTTGTATGGACGCTTGGTTTTGCACGAATTTCAAAATGTGGCGGCGGCAACCCATTTAGAATTGGATATTTCTAAGGTGGTGGATGGTCATGGGGTCTATTTTTTGACATTGCGGCATGGGGTGCATAGTACCGTGCAGAAAATTGTGGTGCAATAGGTAATCCAGAACGACGTTGAGGTTGCAACCGCAACGTCGTTGACGTTTTTTTGAGTCCTGTATTTCTAATCAACTACTTATTATGTAGCTTTGCCTTTCAAAAAAAAGACAATGATATTGATTGGTTCTATTTTATGGGCAATATACTGTTTATCAATGAGTTGTATTATATTATACAGCTTATTTCAATTGAATTTAGGTCGTTTGTATTTTAAAAAAACAGATGCAAAACCACCAAATCCTTTGACCGATTATCCTTTTGTGACGATTCAATTGCCGATTTACAACGAACAATATGTGGTAAGTCGGCTGATTGACAATATCGTGCAATTGGATTATCCGCGAGACCGTTTTGAAATCCAAGTGTTGGATGATTCGACCGATGAAACATCGGCATTGATTGCGCGAAAAGTGCAATATTACCAAATGCAAGCGATTCAAATCATTCATATTCAAAGAAAAAATAGAACAGGTTTCAAAGCAGGTGCGTTACGCGACGCATTGCCGCAGGCAAAAGGCGATTTTGTGGCAATTTTCGATGCCGATTTTTTGCCAAGAAGTTCTTTTTTAAAACAAATGTTGCCTTATTTTGCAAATCCGAAAGTAGCAGTTGTGCAAGGTCGTTGGGAACATATTAATAATCGTTATTCATTACTCACGTATTTACAAGCACTTCAATTAAATGTTCATTTTACGATGGAGCAATTGGGGCGACAAAACGGTGGTTTTTTATTGCAATTCAATGGAACAGCAGGCATTTGGCGGCGGGCGGCGATTGAAGATGCGGGCGGTTGGGAAGCCGATACGTTGACCGAAGATTTGGATTTGAGTTATCGGGCGCAATTGCGCGGTTGGCAAATCGAATATGTCGAATCCATGGGCGTTCCATCCGAATTGCCCGTTGAAATGAACGGTTTGAAAGCACAACAATTCCGATGGATGAAAGGCGGCGCGGAAAATGCCCGAAAATTATTGGGCAAAGTGTGGGCAAAACCTTTTTCTATATCGCAAAAAATACATGCAACCCAACATTTATTGGGCAGTAGTGTTTTTTTGATGCTCTTTATGGCTGCGTTTGTGAGTCTGCCCTTGTTGTTTTGTCTGCCGAAAATCTCCTTTCAAAGCCCTATTTTATACTTAACTTTTTCGAGTTTTGGTGTGATTGCGCTTTTGATTTTAATCGCTAATTTGAAAGAAAATATTAGAAATCGCTCTTTTGGACAAACTTTATTGGAAATAATCTTTTTATTACCCCTTTTTATTCCGATGAGCATGGGATTGAGTTTGCATAATTCGATAGCCGTTTTGGAAGGTTTTTTAGGAAAAAAATCGGATTTTGTGCGCACGCCCAAGTACAATATTCAACTATCAAGCGATTCGTTTCATCAAAAAAATTATAATTCAACCTATCCATCGATTTCAACAGTGTTGGAAGGGGTTTTAGCCCTTGTCTTTGGGGCGGCGGCGATTTGGGGTTTCAAGCATGGAGTGATGTTTTTTTTCGTTTTTCATTTAAATTTGGCAATTGGATTTGGGGCGGTGAGCCTTTTGTCGATGGCGCACCACCATGTTTTGAATCAGGAATGAAGGCGTTGAAGGAATTAAGGACGCATTTTAAATATTTGCTTGATTCCTTCAACGCTTACATGCTGAATAATGGGTATTCAAAAATTTTTCTTCTAAATGATTTAAAAATAAAAAAATACTTTGCGAAAGTGGAGGGTTGATTTTCCTACTTATTTCGGGCTTGTTGTACTATATGTTAGCGGTTTAATTCAAAATGCGCCCCACCGGATACAATTGATGCGTCACTTCATAGTAAGGTGAATTTTTATAAATAAAATCCAATTGCGCCGCGCCGGAACGGGCAAATTCAGGTTCTTTACCGCGTTTTTCTTCCAATTTTCGACGCAAATCGGGATTTTTTTTCAAAATTTCTCCTGCCAAGGGTTCAAAAACGTAATCAGAAAAGCCTTCTTTTTGCATTAAAATCCCATCAAAAAAATTCCAACAAAAGTAAGAATCGGGTGCTTGTGGCTCCAACATTTCCACAATAAAACGATTGGAGACTTGGTTCGTCCGAATCCGATAATCGCCTTTTCGGAATTTTCGTTGCATCCGCACTGGCTCGACCTGCACTTGACTGTGCAGATAATGTCCTTCATACGGAAAAGGAGTCGTTTTAAAATCCCGAATATAATACATTTCTACATCAAGTGTATCATCTTCTTCTAAAATTTCTATGCGTACTCCATTGATTTGCAATCGTTCCGCTACTTCGGCATATGCTCTCGGCAAAATGTAAGCGGTTGGTTTTTGAACGGTCAAGATGGGTTTGAAATGCGGAAAATAAGGGATTGCTTTCGTGTATGGTGCTTTTCGGTCATACCAAAGTTGGAGCAAATTGGTAACGCTACTTTGCTTATATTTGGCTTCAAAACCTTTGAAAATCAATGATTTGCGTTGTGACGTATCTAATTTCCAATGAATATCAAAGGCTTTCTGCAAAATACAGGCTTGGGCAGCTTGTTTGCGCGTTTGGATGATGTTAAAACCTTGATTATCAATTAATTCGCAAAACGTGTGCATCAATAATCGAGTCGCTTGTACGCGGTCTTTAAATGGTTTCAACATGTGCGTCTCCGACATAAAACCAAGCGTGTGGTGCAACGCGGCAAACCCGGTGGAATAGCGCGGCAAATCTAAAAAACCAGTAATGCCTTTATCAGGTGTTTCCTCGAAATGGATGTAGGGACTCATTTCTTGTTGCCGCTTTTTCATGCCTTCATAAAGGAATGGTAAAACGCTATCTTGTTGAAAACGACCAAGTAATGAATGTAATTTATCTGATTGTGTAGGCAAAAGCGTCATCGTGTATTGATAATCGGCTCCATTGGAAACGTGCGTATCCAACAACAAATCGGGCATCCATTGGTTATAAATTTGGAGAAAAGAGCGCGTATTTTTCGTATCGGCTTTGGTGAAATCGCGGTTTAAATCCAAATTTTTAGCATTTCCACGAAAACCATAGCTTTCAGGTCCATTTTGATTGGTGCGTGTGGTCGAATTGCGATTTAAAACGCCATCAATATTGTAAAACGGCACAAGCAAAATGATTGCTGTTTCTAAAACCTGTTTGCGTTTGACCGAATCCAACATTAAATCGCGGATGAAAAGCATGGAAGCATCTGCGCCATCGGGTTCGCCCGCATGTATTGCATTGTTAATCAACCAGATACACTTATTTTTTTTTGTTGCATATTGTGGAGAGGCTTTCATTGCATCATCCGAAACGACTAATAAATGAAGGGGCAATCCACAATCTGTGACACCGCGCGTCTCCAAACGCAAGTGTTTTGGAAAAAGGCGGCTCAATTTTTCGTAAAAAGCAATTCCATCTGCGTGTGTTGCCGTTTGCAATCCGCGCCCGTGTTCAAACGGCGTGAGGAGCGAATCGGGCGATTTGGGGAGTTGCGCCCGCAGGCTGGCAACCCAAAAACAAAAAAGAATCCCAATTAGGTAGTTTTTAAACATAGTTCTTCAAGGTAGTTATTGAAACATCGTTTTCAATTTATCAAAAATACGCGCAAATTCGCAAAAAAATTGGAATTTACGCCAGACAACCTTAATTTTGACAATTTTTAAATCCAAGTTGTGTATATCGGAACGCGTCGTCTGCGTTCCAATTCGCTATACACAGCACTCAAAAATGTAACCTACTCTAAATATGATAAAAGATTTTCAAGTATTCAAAACAGAACTGAAAAACCATGTGTGGGCGCAATTAGACCAAACGCCTGTGATTTTGCGGCGTTTTGGGGCTCATAATATGACGATTTTAAAAGTTATTTTACCCATTTTATCGGATTGGAAGACTGCGCAACAGGCTTTTGATACCGGTACGATATCTGCCGAAATCTTGTTACAACAACAAAAATCAATGCAGGAACGCTTATCTCAAAACATATCTGCTTTGCAAATCACTGATTTTCATCCAGTTGTATCAAAATTATTTATTGAAAATAATTCCATTGCGCCGCTTTTGAAAGAGACCTTGACGTTTCGACCTGCCGAAATCCCCGATACGCCTGGAATGCACACCGAAGTAGCGCGACATGAGTTTAAACGACAATTAATGTTTTGTCAAGATGCGTTGGAATTGGGTGATTATGCAAAAGCGTATGAATTTGCGGAGAAAATTCGGAGTACGATTGAACCCGAATCGCCTCATGTATATGAATATTTATTGATTAGTTTTTTCAAAATGAATGGTGCATCCGAGATTCTAAAAGACGCTTTTCAAAAAAATGGGGATAAATTAAAACATATTCAATTATACATCAAGCGTTGTCGTCAACTTGACCCTGACGGCAACGAACGCGCCAAAGTTATTGAGCAAATCGGGGCGGAATTAATGGCGTTTCTGGTTCAAAAATATCAAGATATTAATTATAATTATATTGCGACAGGAAGTTTTGAGGAGTCTCCACAACGAAAAATGGCTTTTCAACTCCTCGAAATGGGGACACGTTTGGCAAATGATGCGTTTAAGGGCTTATCGGTATCTGGTGCGTTTGCGAAAATGGCTTTGTTGGAGCTGGAAGGCGGTGGGCAATTCGACTGGCTTGGTTTTGAAAACAATGGCATTATCAAAAATTTGTTTCAAAATTATGATGCGCTTTCGTTGCGTTCTACCTTGTTAAAAGTGGAAACGGAAGCATTGGATGAAACAGGTCTGCGCCCTGCCGCAGACCGTTTGTACTTCCATTTGATGCATCAATATTACGCATTGCCCCTCAAAACAAGTGAAAATGAAGGTTTAGAAGCCCGTTTATCGGTGATTCGGTGTATTCGGACGGCGCGGATTGGGATGGTTTTGTATGGAGAAGACCGCCGTTTTTCCGAATTTGCCTTATCTGAATTATTGGGAGACAACCCATTGAAGTGGTTGACGACGGATTTGAAAGGACAATTAGCCACCAATAAAGCGTGCAAAATGTTGGATAATTATCCTGCATTGGCGGAGATACAACAAATTGCAACGTTCTCTGGCAAAACAGAAGAGGTTACAGCGCGATTAGAAGAGATTCAAAAAGCGGCGAATCAAGCGCGTACACTGACGGAAGCCAAAGAAAAATTGGAAATTATTGATAAAAACTATCAAAAATTGCGCAAAAATGCAGATACGCAGCATCCTGAAACCCGATTTAAAGTGAAGGAATGTTTGGATGCATGGGTAGAAGCAAACGATTTGTTTCAAAATAAAGCCATTGCGGAACAAATATTGCAAGAATTAACGGGTTTGCCACATCCAAATGGGATTTTGACTTGGTTGGATATTGATGCAGAAGGGCAATTGGATAGTTTGCCCGAATGTAAAAAAATGAATTATGATGCGGTGCAAATGGCGCGGCGAGCGTTGCGAAAAGCCGAAGAAGACCCTGCTATCCAAGCCGACCGACTTGAAACGGCGCGGATGGAAGCTGCAAAAAGGGCGGTTGTGCGCACCGACCGCGATTATGACCGTTTGAAAACGCAATCCGATACCGAAACGACGCGGCGCGGTGTTATCAATTGTTTGGAAAAATGGCGGATTTGTGCCACTGTTTTAGAAGATGATACTTTATTAAAAAAATGTATAGATGAATTAACAGGAGATGGCATTATCACTTGGTTTGAAATCAGCGAACAGGGCAAATTGAAACGACAAGCGGGTGTAACCACTGGTTTGGCTCAATTGGTGACAAATCTCTTGAATAAAAATGAGGATACACAAACGACTGATAATCAATCTAATAGCCCGCATCCTGACCTTTCAGAACAAATCACCCGCCGCATTCATCGCAATGCGTTTAAACAATTAGAACAATCGGTCATGGCAGATTGGGGCGATGAATCGCCTGTGGAAATCGTGCGCGAGCGATTGGCACAGGCTTTGGGCAAATGTGCGCAAGCCTATGAACATTTGCCGTTTGCGGAAAAAGCCGATTTTGCGAGTTTGGCAAAAGATATTCTATTGAAAGACAGGGTTTTATCGAATTTGGTTCGACAAAAAGCTGGCTTGACGGCAGCCGATTTGTTTGCGAATTTAGACGAAACTTATCCCGCGATTCGGCAGATGACTCCTTCTTTTGCGGCATTGATAGCCCCGACAGTGGAGTTGCCGCCTTTGCCGACGGTGGAAAAACCCGTTTCAGCACCTATTATTGCGCCTGTATCGGAGCGCGTTATTGCGCCCGCGCCTGAATCAAATATAGATTTAAATCATTCAACTGGCAATGATTGGGATTGGAATAGCATTTTTGTAGTGGAAGGCTTTGGTTTGGCGGCGGCGTTGATTGCGGATAGACCGATTCAACTGCGTGATATTGGGGTGGGTTTGGTGGTGATTTTGATGTTGAATTGGGCAGCCTACTGGTTCCTTTACAAAAGACAACCACCTGTTATTCAACAAGTTATGTCTAAATTTAAAAAAAATATTTGATAAATGAAACACATAGTTCACATAGAAGGACATAGTTCACATAGAGGCTATCTTTCATAGGTAGCTGAAACTGGCAAGGATGCTCATCACAAAAGTTAATAGGCATAGGACACATAGCGGCTATCTTTCATAGATAGCTGAAACTGGCAAGGATGCTCATCACAAAAGTTAATAGACATAGGACACATAGCGGCTATCTATGAAAGATAGCTTCTATGTGTCCTATGTCCTTCTATGTGAACTATGTGTTTATTGATTTAGAACGGTTTTTATTTTTAATAACAAATCCCTTCCTTCCTTCGTCAAGGGCGTTAATACGCGGGGATCTTTTTGCGAAAGCACCAATAATTTGATATTATCCGCAATAATTTCATTGGGGTGAATGACGTAATTGGTATTGAATTTTTGCAAAAACAGGATAGGCAATTCCTTCATATTGAGCGTACTTTGTTGTCTTTGTCCAATCGTCATGATTTCCAAACCTTTATCTGTTGGTTGTGTTTCAAAATAGCCCCAACCCATGTGTTCCATAAAGTCTTTTAAATCAGGTTGATACACATTTACTTTTGAATAAATTAAAGCAAGGACTTGTGCATTTTTCACGCCCTCAATGGTAAAATCAGTTGTCCAAGCCAAATCAATTCCATCAGGATTGTAAAAAATCCGTTTATACAACGAGTCGCTAATAACCAAATTCGGCGATTTGGGTCTTCTAAAACCAATTAATTGGAACAAAGAAGCCTGTTTTTTCGGATTCAGCCGCGTATAAATGTGCGCCACTTCATGTAACATCGTTTGCAAAAGCATTTCATCTGGCAATTTCAAATCCTGTTCTGGAATGATAATCGCATTTTGACGCGTATAATAAACACCTTGTCCGTAATGTTTGGCATGTGTTTTTATCAATTTGATTTGAAACGGAAAGGCTTTTGGTTCGATTTTGTTGTAAAGTTGACAGGCTTCTCGCAGGATGCGCGTCATTTTTTGCCCTTCTTGGTAGGTAAAACTATCCACATCTTCGCGCAAAAAGGCTTTATAATCCTTCAAAATGGCAGCCCGTTCCGTATTTTCGGGATAATTGCGCTTCATTTGGATGCTCATTTCGAGTGGATTGACCTTATCGAAAAATTTTTCAATCGTATCTGTCACAATGGCATCTGCGGCATCCGCTTTGGAAAGGATGCAGAGGGATTGATACGGCGAAAGCGCGACCGCTTCTGGCTCTTTTGGCGTGTGGCGACAACTCATTATCGCAAAGACACTGACCCCTAAAATGAATTTATAATTTAATAAAACCATTGGTTTTGTTTATTTTTAAAAAATAATGATTGACTTCCATTTTTTAGACTGCAAATGTACCCAAAGAACGAGTATTTTAATTTTTTCTTTCAAAAAAGAATCAAAAACGGTTTTATCTTGCGTCCAATTTTAAATTAGATTATGAAAACAAAACAACAAATTGTAGAAAATTGGTTGCCCCGATACACGGGCACAAAGTTGGCGGAGTTTGGACAATATATCATCTTAGTCAATTTTTCCAATTATGTCGAAATGTTCGCAGAACGCTTCCAAGTGGAGGTGCGCGGGCGTGACCGTTCCATGCTCAGTGCGACGGCGCATAATATTACGATTATCAATTTCGGCATGGGCAGCCCGAATGCGGCGACGATTATGGATTTATTGACTGCTGTGAAGGTCAAAGGCGTATTGTTTTTGGGCAAATGCGGTGGTTTAAGGCATGATAAAAATAAAGTCGGTGACTTCATATTACCAATTGCTGCTATTCGAGGAGAAGGGACTTCCAATGATTATATGCCGCCCGAAGTGCCTGCTTTGCCAGCTTTTGCGTTGCAAAAAGCCATTTCGACCACCATCCGCGATTACGAACAAGATTATTGGACGGGAACGGTCTATACGACGAACCGTCGCGTGTGGGAGCATAAAGAGGATTTCAAAGAATATTTGCGCGAATTGCGCTGTATGGCGATTGATATGGAAACCGCAACAATTTTTACGGTCGCGTTTAAAAACCATATTCCTGCGGGTGCGTTGTTATTGGTTTCGGATATTCCGATGATTCCAGAAGGGGTCAAAACGGATGAAGGCGATAAAAAAAATGCTGCCCGTTTTTCAGATTTACATTTGAGTGTTGGGATTGATTCATTGAAACAACTGATGTCTAATTCATTGACTGTCAAACATTTGAAGTTTTGATTTAAATAAAAAAAAAGTATTTTTATGCGTAATCCATCTATCTATGTCGCACCCAGTAAATTGGGCGGGCGGGGCGTTTTTGCAGGCACGTCCATTAAAAAAGGCGATTTAATTGAGATTTGTCCTGTGATTTTGCTCAAAACGGGCGAAACCACGATTTTAGATACCACGACTTTATATGATTATTATTTCTTATGGGGTGATGATAGTGAGCGTTCGGTTATCGCGTTAGGCTATGGTTCGTTATACAATCATTTCTGCCCTGCGAATGCCGATTATTTCATGGATTTTGAAGCCGAAACCATTGATATTGTGGCAGTTCGATACATCGAAGCGGGTGATGAAATTACGATTAATTATAATGGAGACCCTAAAAATGAAGAACCCACTTGGTTTATGACGGATGGTAAAAAACGGGATTAAACGGCGTTTTGCAGGAAGGTTGTTTAGTATTCTTATAATTTTAAATCCTAATAAGTAACCCAAGTTGCGCGGTAGGCGGCTTCGCTGCCGAAAAGAAGGGAATAGGGACGCGTGTGTGTTGTTTTTTTAAATGGGACTTTGCCCCATTCAAAAAAACAACACACCCGCGTCCCCAGCAAAAATACGGACTCAAATGTTGAATTTTAATGTAAACCCTCCAAGCGTTGTTGTCGATTATTGAAACATTAACCACTTCATGCTAAACAATCAATCCTAATTTAGCTCTATTTTGCCACTTGTTTTGCGGTCATTTCGTATTTCAAACCTTTGTAACTCTTCAAAACCGCCTTCACCGCGCCCACTGAAACGGGTGATTCTATCAATAAGGGCATTTTATTGCCATCATTTGTAGCCCAAACTTTCATTTGAGAACCTTCACTGAACACCGTTCCCGACACTACTTGTGGACTGAATTTCATGGTATTATACTTGCCTAAATCTCTAATATGTTTGGTCTCTGTACCTAAATACTTGACATTCAATGGATACGTATTTTCATCCAGCAATAATTTTACAGGAAATGTTTCGCCCGCGCTCATGTTGGAAAAATCCATCGTCCGCGTGTAATAAATCGCCGAAAGAATGTCGTGCATCGCCGAAGAAAAATTTAATTTGCCCCGCGTTTCGATTTTATCTTTGGAATCGCCGCGCTCATATTGCGCCATTTTATTTTTTTGGTCATAGGTCACCGCATCATAGAGCCGATACCCGCCTTCCACAATGTCGCGGACGGAACGCGTAGGCAACATCGTCGTTTTATCTAAATCGGTATAATAATTATCGCGGACTTTGAAAAACCAGTCGTAGGACGCATAACTCCGCCCTGTGGCAGCAATTTTGAATTTGGAACCGTCGTCCGTAACCCGAAACGTGACTTCGCCCGCAGGAACCCAAACAAAATTCAAATTATAATACATTTTGTAGGTCAATTCTTCCCCATGTTGGAAACAAATTTGGGTATTTGGGACTGGATTTTGTCCCAAAACAGTGGGTTGAGGCGCGAAAGCGGTCAAACCCAAATAAATACTTGCGCCAAGCGCGACAGCGAAAAAGGATTTTTTCATTTATTTTAAGGTGTGATTTCTTTTTTTGTTTTAAAAAAATTGGTTTTTAATAGTAAGATGAGTCCAAATAAGGACGGTATAATTAAATTGATAAGCCAAAGTGTAAACGTTGCTGCCAAAATCCCGATTTCGTTGTTCAAACCTGACGGAAAAAGACTCCATATTTTAATGGCAATCTCGCCGCGTGCTAACAAACCAAATACGGGCGGCAGTGGAATACTCGTTTGAATCACGTAAATCGTTGCTATACAAGCAATTCCCTGTAAAAAGGGCGCGTCTATTCCAAAAAATTTTAATATGAAATAGTATTGAAATGTGTAAATTAAGTAGCGTATCGTTGCCCAACATAACGTCGTAAATAGTTCAGTGGTTGTGTATGCTTTTAAAATTTTTGCACTTTTGAGGATATGACGGATGCGTAATAATTTTAATCGCCGCGCCAACGGGATGAATAATCGAATGTTGATGAACGCGATGATGATTACGGTTATTAACGTACAACTGCCCCAAATAATTCCGTACCACCAAAATTTTTCTATTTTCCAAAAAACGTGCAAAAAAGAACTCAATCCGAGTAATCCAAAGGAAATTAAGACGATTTGTTGGGCAAAACTGCCAATTAAAGTAGCAAAAACGGTTTTTAAATGGTTTTCAGAACGCACATAGAGGATGCGCCCGCCGTAATCGCCAATCCGATTCGGGGTGAAAAGCGATAAGGTGACTCCTGCGAGGATGGATTTGTAGCCTTTCCAAAACGAAAAATCGCTTTCCACTTTTCGGACTAAGGGCAACCATTTCCACGTTTCGGCGACCCAATTCAAAGGCATTAAGAGCAAGGTGAGCCAAAACCAACGGGTTTGACCATTAACAATTTGTTTTTTAAATTGAGCGTATAATTCGCCAACGTTCTCCCGTCGAAAGATTTCGTAATATAAAAGAAAGCCGAAAAAGAGTAAAAAAGTGATTTTTAAGCCAATATTGACATAAAAAGATTGTTTTTGAAGGAAAGTAATGATTTTTTTCAAAATAAAAAGTTTTAAAAATAAGTCAAATAGAGCTGGGTTTGAGGATTTGTTGGCAAATATAAGGAATTTTAAGCGACTTTGTGACTTTAC
>JAAFJT010000040.1 GCA_013298955.1 Chitinophagales bacterium | reverse complement strand
TTCGGTTTTATCTCCGTTTTGATACCACCAGGTACTTGTTCTTTTAAAGCATTTTTAAAGGCAATACTTTTCAAAAAATGTTTTAAAAAATCAATATTTAGTTTATTGCCGTCAAATTGATACGAAGAATAATGGATTGTTGCCGTAATATCCTCTTCACCTTCATAAACATTCATGGCACCTTTTTCGACATTAATTCCAGAAATCACTAAATCTCCTTTTTTTACCAGAATCATATCCGTATTAGACGGTTTGTCTGAAATACATATCTTTCCAGAAAAATCAATTTTTTCAATTCTTTTTAAATGAGCAATAGCAATGTCATTCGGCTTATATTTATCCGTCCGAACTTTCAAAAAATCGCCTAATTTCACTTTTTTCCAACTCATTTCACCGCCTCTTTTAATTGGTTTAACAAAACATGACTTTTTTCAAAAGAAAGTTGCAAAAGTTGCATCAATTCGGCACTATTCGATTCGTTGGTATCCAAGTCTTTTTTGGTAGGATTTTTAATATCCAAATCAAAATTCCGTTCGATAATGGTTTGAATGGGCACTTTCCACGCCACGTCACTTTCGGAACGGTTGTGCCACCACGCTTTAATCGGTTCAAACTCAGCGAGTTGAATGGTTTTGGTTTTGCTGTACGCTTTTTGCCCTTCCGGAAGGCGATGTTCGTAAAACCAGACTTCTTTGGTACGCGCCCCTTTGTTGAAAAACAATAAATTGGTCGCCACCGTCGCATAGGGTTGAAACACCGAATTCGGCAATCGGATAATCGTATGCAAATTACACTCGGTCAACAACCGTTCGCGCACGCGTTGCTTCACGCCCTCGCCCGTGAGCGAGCCGTCGGGCAACACAATGCCCGCCCGTCCGTCGTGTTTGAGGAGGTGAATCATCAGAATTAAAAACAAATCCGCCGATTCTTTGGTACGGAATGTTGGGAAATTAGCTTCGTTGCCATTCGCCACAATGCCGCCAAAAGGCGGATTGGCAAGGATGACCGCCACCTTATCTTGCTGCGTGTAATGCTGCAACGGATTTTCGAGCGCGTCGCGGAAGGTGATATGCGGGACTTCAATGCCGTGCAAAATCAAATTCGTGGTCGCCAAGAGATAGGGAAGGGGTTTGTATTCCCAACCTTTGATATTCTCGTTTAAAAGGCGGAGTTGCTCCACATTATTGGTTTGCGCCCGTAAATGATCAATCGCACAAGTCAAAAAACCGCCCGTCCCACACGCAGGATCTAACACCGATTCGCCAATTTGCGGATTGAGGAGGTCGGTAATGAATTGCGTGACCGCCCGAGGCGTATAAAATTCGCCACTCTTGCCCGCACTTTGGAGTTCTTTTAAAATATTTTCATAGATTTCGCCAAACGCATGGCGGTCTTTGGCAATATTAAAATCGAGTTCATTGAGTTTGTTGAGGACTTTACGGAGATTGGTGCCCGATTTCATATAATTGTTATTGCCCGAGAAGACTTCCCGAACCATCAACGCCCGCCGATTGTCGCGCACGTCTATATTGCGCAACGTCGGAAATAAATCTCGGTCTATAAACGTCAATAAATCATCGCCCGTTAAACCTTCGGCATCCGCCGCCCATTGTTGCCATTGAAATTGCGCAGGGATCGGCGAGCGATAATCATCGGTTAAAGCATCGGATTCAGCCTCTTTGTCGCTGAAAATCTTGAGAAATAACATCCAACCGAGTTGTTCGATGCGTTGTGCGTCGCCGTTCAAGCCGTTGTCCTGCCACATGATGTCGCGGATGGACTTGATAATGCCAGATAGATTTGCCACAATAAAAAAGAATTTAGGATTTGAAAACGCAAAGGTATTCTTTTTCGATAAAAATAACGAGTGGAGGGTTTAAAACCCTCCACTCGTTGCGCGTTACGTTACGATGATAAAAACGAACGAACGAAGAATAAACGAGAGAATAAACGAGTGGAGGGTTTAAAACCCTCCACTCGTTACGCGTTACGTTACGCGTTATAATATATTTGCTTTTTTTTAATATTATTAAAAAAAATAAATTAAATTTAAGAGATTCCATGAAAAAGGAATAAAAATTGATACTCCTTGTACTCTCAATTATTTTAAAATTCGTAAACTATTCACTATGAATCAAAAAACAACTGTTCTTTTAGAATTAGGTATGGTCTATCACTTGACTGGTCATGCAGTGCATAAAGACAATTTATTTATTGACCCTGATAATTATCGTTATTTCCTATCGAAATACGAAGAAAAATCACAATGGGTACTTGATACATTAGCGTATTGTTTAATGCCAAATCATTTTCACATAGCTGTTAAAGTTAAAAATCCTGCAACTATTTTGACCGCCCCACCTGAAGTGCTTGAGGAGTGGAAACTCTCGACAGATTCGACCCCATTGGATTTTAGAAGCAGGGTTAGTAAACAATTATCGAACTTCCTAAATGGTTATGCGCAAGCTATCAATAAGCAACGCAATCGGAAAGGGGCTTTGGTAGATGATAATTTTGCTCGGAGCCTCGTACTGGATAGCGCTTCAACTGGCTACCTTATAAATTTCACCTTGTAATGCTTTAATCGCTTTTAAATATTCCTTTTTCCCCCCAAACCGCTTCAAAATTTCAACAGGCGAACCCATTTTATCAAAAGGCGCGACTTTTAAAACGTCCATACTTTCTAAATTATCAATGCCTGCATCCGCATATTTATCCAACAAAGCGTCCAATACGAGTGCTGCTTTTGCGCCATATTTGGTAAAAACATTGCGTTTTTTGACATTTTTAGCGCGTTCCTGCCGCGTCAAGGGGAGTTGATCATAAGCCAAATGACAAATCATATCAAATAAATCTAACTCGTATGCCACCGCTTTTTCCAATTCCTCGACTAATAAACCTTGATTTTGCAGTTCGGCAACCATCACTTGTTTGCGTTCTGCGGCGTTCCAATGATTGAGGAAATCATCCAACGATTTAAACCGCTTTTCAAGAATATCATGGGTATGCTCTTTCAAACTTTTGGTTAAAAGTTTGCCGTTTTGGTCAAAGACCAATTCGCGCACGACCAACGCCGTTACTTCAATGCCATTGACATAGACTTTTTCCGTTGGTTCAACCCATTTGGAACCTTCCAAAATCGGTGTGCGAATCGTCGGCGGCACCAAAACGACTTGTTCATTGGAATCTTCGTCGAATATCGGGGCATTATCGGCTTCTTCTTCCGCCAAAATGCTACTTGGGTCTTCGTCTTGCGTTATGGGCTTGACGCGAAGCGGGTCGCCATCAAAATCTTTATCCGCAAATAAAGCCGTCGCATTCCTAAAATCTAAAATCGTAAAATACAGTTTACCAAAATCTTCCCGAATCCGCGTCCCACGCCCCACAATTTGTTTGAATTTGGTCATGGAATGGATATTCGTATCCAAAACAATGAGTTTACACGTTTGCGCATCCACGCCCGTCGTCATCAATTCGGAAGTGGTCGCAATCACAGGATACCGTTCTTCAATATTGATAAAATGATCTAATTCGCGTTTGCCTTCGTCATTATCGCCCGTGATTTGCACGATATATTTATAATTTTCAGCCACCAAATCCACATTTTCATTCGCTAACGCCGAACGCATCCCTGCGGCGTGTTCAATATCGCAACAAAAAACAATGGTTTTCGCAAAACGGTCGCCCGAACCTTTCAAAAATTCCGTTATTTTCTGAGCGACTAATTTGCGTCGTTCCTCGATGACGAGTTTTTTATCAAAATCAATTTGATTATAAATGCGGTCTTCCACCGGTTTGCCCCATTTGTCCTTGAAACCCAAAGGTGGTCTCCAGCCTTCCGAATCCACATTCAACAGAAGGCGCACCACCCGATACGGCGCGAGAAAACCATCATCAATGCCTTGTTTTAACGAATAGGTGTAAAGCGGTGTCCCAAAATAGTCCATATTACTCACGTCTTTGGTTTCTTTGGGCGTAGCGGTCAACCCAATATGGGTAGCGGTATGGAAATAATCCAAAATTTCTCGCCACGCACTATCCGATCTCGCGCTGCCGCGATGACATTCATCAATAATAATGAGGTCGAAAAACGAAGGCGAAAATTGTTTAAAAATATCTTTATCAGCATCGTTGCTCGTCAAACCTTGGTACAACGCTAAATACACTTCATAAGCCTTATCCACATTTCGATTCTGAACGACGGTCATTTTATCCGCAAAATGTTTGAAATCATTGCGGCGCGTTTGGTCAATCAACACCGTTCGGTCGGCTAAAAACAAAATTCTTTTTTTCGCTTTTGCTTTCCAAAGGCGATAAGCGATTTGAAAAGCCGTATAGGTTTTGCCCGTGCCCGTTGCCATGACTAATAAAATTCGATTTTGCCCTTTGGCAATGGCTTCTACGGTTCGATTAATGGCAATTTGTTGATAATAACGCGGTTTTCTGCCCGAACCATCCTGATAATAAGGTTGCTCTGCTATTTTTTCGGCTTCGAGCGTTGCAATGTCTTTGAATTTTTTGTAAATCAGCCATAACGTTTGGGGCGATGGAAATTCGTCCAAAGTCAGGATTTGTTCCATATGAGTTGGATTCGTGCGGTCGTGAAAGACAAAACCATCTCCATTGCTGCTAAAGACCACTGGAATATCCAAAAGAGCCGCATAATTCAAACCTTGCTGCATGCCCGCATGAATGGAATGCTGATTATCCTTTGCTTCAATAATCGCAATGGGATTGGAATGGTGATACAAGATATAATCGGCTCTTTTGACCTGTCCTCTGCCCGTTAGTTTGCCGCGAACGTGGATTTTACCCGCCGTAAACGACACTTCTTCTAAAAATTGGGTTCTTTTATCCCAACCCGCCTTTTCAAGAGCGGGCGTAATGAATTTGGTACAAATGTCTCGCTCCGATAAAGTCTTTTTGTCAATCATCGTTTAAGTTCGTCTAAGTGAATGCAAATTAAGGAAACTATTTTTAAATTTCCAAATAATCCAAAAATATTTTTTTTCAAAAAAATTACTTTTTTTTCAGCCTTCGGGAACTTTTTTAGGCATTACTTGGTATTATGTATTACAAGGTACTTAATTAATACATAGATTTGTGTAATGAACGTTACTGAAAATACGAAACAACAAATGCGCAAGGGCGTGCTGGAATTATGCATCCTTGCCATCATCGCCGAAAAGCCGGCGTATCCGAGCGACATCATTGAGCGATTGAAAAAATCCCAAATGATTGTGGTCGAAGGGACGTTATACCCGTTGCTCACGCGACTGAAAAATACGGGGTTACTCCAATATCATTGGCAAGAATCTACGATGGGTCCGCCCCGTAAATACTTCCAACTTACGCCAGATGGCAATGCGTATCTCATGGATTTGCTGCTGTCTTGGAACGAATTGGTCACTTCTGTCGAACAGATTGTTGAAAAACGAACGAGTTCTTGACATTGTAAACCATTGATTATCAAAATATTATTATTAAAAACAATGCTTGAAACCACATTTTCTAACGATTTATTTTAATTTTTCTAAAACAATGAATAAGGTATCAAATATTAATCTTGGCGGTTATCCGTTCACCATAGATGAAGACGCGTATCAATATTTATCACAATATTTAGGAACGCTCCACCATCATTTTCAAACCTCCGAAGGTTGTGAGGAAATCATCAGCGATATTGAAACGCGATTGGCAGAATTGTTCCGCGAACAGGCAGGAACGCGGGTGATTATCACCAAACAAGATGTTAAAAATGCAGTTTCGGTCATGGGAACGCCCGAAGATTTTGGCATCGAAGGCGGCGAACCTGCACCTAAAAAAACCACAAGTCATTTAAAATCAAATGGTTATATCAAAACAGGTAGAAGGCTTTTCCGCGATTATGAAGACCGTAAATTAGCAGGTGTTTGTTCTGGTATTGCGGCTTTTTTTGGAGTGGAAGACCCGATTTGGGTGCGTTTGGGCTTTGTTTTGTTCATTTTGGCGGGCGGTTCTGGACTTTTTGCGTATGGCTTGTTGTGGTTAATCGTACCTGCGGCGAAATCGACGGCAGATCGATTAGCCATGCGCGGCGAACCGATTAACATCGAAAATATCGCCCGCGCTGTGGAGGAAGGCGCGGAGACCTTTTCCAAACACATCCACGAATTTAGTGCGACACACGGTCAAGTTCAATCGTTCCAAAACACAGTTTCGATGCACACCAGACGGTTCGGTTCGTTTATTGCAGAGGTCGTGAGGGGCATTTTCCGGCTGATTCATCCTATTAAAGTGTTGATTAGTGCGATTTTTTTAATTGGAATTGTGATTGGATGGACGGCTTTATTGTTTGGGTTGATATTCATATTTCCTTTTTTTGATTATGTAAGTCCTTCAAATTCCTCTTTTTGGGCAAGTTTATTAATGGCAAATACGATTTGTGCTTTAGGCATTCCGTTATTAAGTTTGATATTTTGGTTGCGCAACATGTTTTATAAAAAACCAATTACACCTGCATTGAGTTGGACATTAGGGATTCTATTTACGTTAAATATAACTGCTTTTTTTGTTATGATGCCCTTCACCCTTAGACAATTTTCAGTAGGCGGAGAGGCAAAAGAATCGTTGTTGATTCCCAAACAGCCGAATAATATTTTGAAATTAGATTTAAAATCCGATAAATCATTGGAAAGCAACATTCAATTGGGCAATGAAATCCATGTTTCGGACGAACATTTGTACGTGCGACATGTGAACCTACATGCTGAAAAAAGTGAAGATGGACAATTTGAATTGATTAAAAAACGCAGTTCCCAAGGCGGTTCGCGCATTGAGGCAACGCAATTAGCGGGTAAAATTGATTGTCCACTCTCGATTTCTAATGACACATTATCGTTGACAACGGGTTTTTTAATTCCGAAAGGGCAAAAATATCGGGGTCAAGGGGTGGAATATACGTTGCGCATGCCTGTTGGACAGAAAATCCGGATTAAGGAATCGCAACGACATGAGCATAATAGCAATTTATGGGCAGATAATTTTGATGATTATTTTGAAAATAATGAACAAGATAAATTGACTTATACGACTTGGGTGATGACCGAAAATGGGATTGAATTGGATGCCAAGAAAAAAATTAAGAAAACAGAAACGGAATAAAGTTACGCTTAGGGTACTATTGGAACGCGGATGACACGGATTGGGCTGATTTTCACGGATTTTTTGCATGGATACTTATCCGTGAAAATTAAAAAAATCCGCGAAAATTAGCCCAATCCGCGTCATCCGCGTTCCAATAGTATCCTAAAAAAAATCCAAAAAATTCAACAAATCAAAGTTCAAAAAACATGATTAAAATTGCTCAACGGAGTGATGTTGACGCTATCCGTCAATTATTTCAAGAAACGATTGAATCCGTCAATCGAAACGATTACAATCCTGACCAAATTAAAATCTGGTCAGCAGGTGCACAACGCATTGAAAATTGGCAGAAAAAAATAACGGAACAATATTTTTTATTATCGAAAGATAAAAATACGGTAAATGGTTTTGCTTCAATGGACGTGAATGGTTATATTGATTTTATGTACATTCATAAAAATTATCAAAATCAAGGCATTGCAACATTATTGCTCCAAGCCTTAGAATCAAAAGCATCTGAACTACATTTAGAAAAAATGTGGGCAAATGTCAGCATTACAGCCCGTCCTTTTTTCCAAAAACGTGGTTTTATAATAACTGATATTCATATCAAATGGATTCAAGAAGTTGCTTTTGAAAACGCGGTGATGACTAAATTTAGTTAAAAATAGTTTAAACTTGCCTCCTTTTTTTACGGAGTATCCTTTGTTTTCGTCATAATCTTGTTATTTTCACCGCCAAAATTAGATTATTATGAATACTATTTGGAAAATAAGCCTGCTGTCCCTATTGCTCAGTCAAGCGTTTGGCGCAATAGCGCAAAATCAAACGGAAACCGCGCCGATGCTCCGCGCAAAGTGGGGTCAAGTCTATAAAGAGCCGACGAATAGCAATCTTTCTAAAATTATTGCGACGGACGGCGATGGTTTTTACGCGCTCCGCATGCACCGTGAAGGCATGCTTGGCGGCGGTAATATCAAACCAATTGTTGAATATTATGACAAAAACATGAAACTCATCCGCGAAAGAAGCCTTGATTTGGAATACAAAGGCAAAGACCGCGATTTCAAAGATGTCATCATGTTCGGGCGACAATTGTATCTTTTAAGCTATTTTTACAATGAAAAACATGAAAAAACCTATCTTTTTGCCCAAAAAATACGCCATTCTAACTTGCAATTAGAATCAGAAGTCACCAAAATAGAGGAATGGAACGCTTCCAATAAAGAGCATGCAGACCCATTTGGATTTCATTTGTCACGAGATAGTTCTAAACTTTTAGTTTATACACACTCGCCTTTTGTCGAAACAGGGGATAAAGAAAAATTTTCGTTCCATGTTTTTGCACCTGATATTGTAGAAATATCGTCCAAATCGGTTCGACTGCCTTACAAAGATGAAAATTACGGTGTTGAGGAATATCAAGTTGATAATGAAGGGAATGTATATTTGCTTGGAATTGCATATATGGCAGGCGCGTCGAAATTGAAACGCGACGGCAAGCCTACTTATTATTATTCTATTTTGTCTTATCAAAAAGACGCAGAAGCACATCATGAGTTCAAACTCGAAAATAGAGATGTATTTATCACCGATTTAACGTTTCGGATTGCAGATAATCATAATTTGATTTGCACAGGTTTTTATTCCGAAAAAGGCACTTTTAGTATGAAAGGCATCTATTTTTTGAATGTTGACCCCAAATCGAAAACGGTGATTACTCAAAATTTACAACCCTTAGATTTTAATTTTTTAACCGCGAACCTTTCTGAACGCAATAAAAAACTTGCCAAAGAAGCTGCTGTAAAAAATAATAAATCAAAAGAAGCAGAATTAGCCAATTATTCTTTGGACAAATTGATTTTGCGTTCAGACGGCGGGGCGATTTTAGTAGCAGAGCAATATTATGTGCAACAAGTGATGCAAAATAATAATTATTCGATGTATCCGTATGGCAGTTCCTATTACAATCGATATTATTATAACTCGCCTTATTATGGCTCTGCTTACAACAACAATCGCCGTCCCGATTATTATTACAATTATAATGATATAATCGTTATCAATATTCGTCCTACGGGTGAGATTGAATGGTCTGCCCGCATTCCGAAATTGCAAGAATCAAGGAATGACCAAGGGCTGTTTTCATCGTACTCGATGGCGGTGGCACAAGACAAATTTTATTTTGTGTATAACGAGCATCCAAAGAATTTAAATCCGCAATCAGACCGCCATTACACGACTTCGACGGATAGAGGTTCGTCTATCGTAGTGGTTTCGACGGTGAATAAAGATGGTTCTGTGAAAACAAGCCCTTTGCGCTCCGTCAATATGGAAAAAGGACAAGAAGTATTGACCCGCCCAAAAGTATGTCGGCAAATCAGCCGTTCTGAAATGGCAGTCTATGGGGAAGACGGTCGAAATTATCGATTTGCATCCTTATCATTAGAATAAATTTTCCCGCAGATTTTAAAAAAAAATTGCGAAAAAAGGTTGTACAACTTGCGGCAAGTTTGAAACTTGCCGCAAGTTTTTTTTATAAATAATTGAAAATCAATTTTAAACAAACTTAAATTTATTTGAATGTCTAATCGACTCATTCCTTTTATTTTAGCCCTCATTACGTTGGCTGTCAATATTTCGATGCCCCTTTTTCGCGTTTATGCGGCAAATGCAGGCTTCGGGAATGGGATGACGGCACTCGTTTTCGCCACTTATGTAACAGGAATGTTGCCTTGTTTTGTATTTTTGGGTGGGCTTTCAGATGTCGTTGGACGCAAAAAAGTATTAATTGCAAGTTTAATGTCTTCGATATTTTCTATTTTAATTATTACGATTTTTCCAAATGTATATGCCTTATTTTTTGCTCGTTTTTTTCAAGGCATTGGCTTAGGATTGAGCATGGGCGCAGGCACAGCCTACTTAACAGAAGTCTTACAATTACAAAATATCCCTGACGCGCCCACCAAAGCCGCTAATGCAGCCTCTCTTTCAACGGCACTTGGTTTTGGCGGCGGCGCACTTATCACCACGATTGCGCTGCTCATTCACTTCACCGAAACGCCCTTTACCTATTATATTGCCTTGATAATCAGCATTATAGGCTTGATATTTAGTTTTCAATTACCCAATTTACCGCCGATTGGTGGGACGATTATTCGCTTGCCATATTATCCAAAAGGTTCATTTGAAATCAATTTGGCTATCGGTATTTGTTGGGCAGTGGTAGGCGTAGTGATTGCCATCGTGCCGACCCAATTGGCAAAATTTCAATTAACCGCTTATGCAGGATTCTGTTTGGTCTTAATCAACTATACGGGCGCGTTTTTGCAACCTTTTATTAAAAATCGGGTTGACCCCATAACTTGTTTAAAAGTAGGTTTTTTTTTAATACCGATTGGGTTTGAAATCATGTATTTAGGTTGTGTTTATGGGATTTTAGGACTGATTTTATTGGGAACATCTTGCATCGGCGCGGCAGCTTATGGATTCACTTATTTGGGTGGCTTGGCATTGATTGCGAATTTGAGTGGGGTGCAACGCGCACGCGGCGTTGCAGGATTTATGTTCATTGGCTACCTTGGGTTTGGCATTCCGAGCGTTTTTTTAGGATTTATGGCAGATAAGTTGGGCATTTTAGCGGCATTAGGTATCTTTGGCGCGATAATCACGATTTTAAGTGGATGGCTGTTTTACCAATTAAAATCATCACGCAAATAATTGATAATTAAAATTTTAAACATGAATGATAAATTCAAAGTATGGTTGAAGCGCGTTGGAATCGGCGGGTTTTTGTTTTTTTTGGGGAAAGGATTAGTTTGGTGTTACATTTTTTATTCGGCAGGTAAATGTGCTGCTCAATGATTTTTGAGTCCTAAAATTTGGGAAATTAGGATAGTATTGGAACACGGATGACACGGATTGGGTGGATTTTCACGGATTTTATAGAAAAAAATCCGTGAAAAATCCGCCCGATCCGTGTCATCCGCGTTTCAATAGTATCCTAATTTCCGAAGCCACTATTCACAATTTTTCACTTCCTTGCGTACTGCCCGTTCAATGATACGCGCAACATCCTCCATTCTAAATTTTCCAACAATTTGTAACAAAACTGTATCATCATCCGCTTCATGCACTAAAACCATAATATCTTGAATCAATCCATCATTTTCCCGCACCAATACATTTACGCGTGATTTGGCATCTCGAACCGTTGCCAAATCTTCAAATTTATCATTGCGCAAATCAAATAACAACGTTTGCACGGCACTAAAACGCTTTTTTCGAGCGGGTTCATCGTTTTTATCCGCGCCTTCTTTGGGTTCTAAAACATGAATTTTCAATTTGCGAATCCCATCCACAATCGGGCGCAAATCAATGCCTTCCAATTCATCGGTTTTTTCCGCCACCCGATAACCTGTGCGCACTAACCAACCTGCAACCGTCAAATTTACTTTTTCCGACATGCCTGCGGTGCGGTGTGCTTGTATAAAATTGTCAATACTTTGCGTTTGAGCAATGCTTAAAGCATTGACAATGAATAAATTAAGAATGATTAAAATTACTTTCATTGTTATGATTGTTTAAATTTATTTTTAAAAGGACTTTAAGAGGACTTACGTAAAGTCCCCCCACTTTAAGAGGACTTACGTAAAGTCTCTTATGCAAAATATTATTTTTTATTTAAATCTTTTAAATGCTCCATGCCTTTCACATCTAATTTATTTGCCAATTGAGAGATTTTATTCAAATCAATGTTTCCTACAAAACTGATTAAAACAAATTCCGTTTTGCCACCCACCAATAATAATAATTCTTTAATCAATCCTTTTGAATCTTCTTTGGTCAAAAAACGAATGTTTTCTTCTTTGGAACGCACCGTCATTAAGGTTTCATAATCCGTTGATTTAAAACGAGTTAGCGCATCTTTGTAATAAAAATTAGGATTATTAGCCGTCGTCAAAATGTGCAAACTTTTTAAGTCCGCTAAAATATTTTTGATTTCTCGCGCATCAGGGTCATTCAAATCCAACCGTCCATTGATTATGAATTGATTATAAATAATTATTTTTTAAAATTTGTTTATTTCCAATAATTTTTCACGAACCGTCTGACGCGCTCGAAACAAATTGATTTTCACTTGCGACATGGGCATTTCCAATTGTTCCACGATTTCGTCATAAGTCAATCCTTCGATGTCGCGTAAGTGCATCGTCATGCGTTGTTTTTCGGGTAATTGATTTAAAATCAATCGAATTTGTTGCATCATATCTCCTTTTTCCGTTTGTTGATAAGGGCTTTCGGTTGGTGCGACGACTTGTCGTACATCGTCCAAATCCTCCGTACGCCGATGTTTAGAGCGCAATTTATCTAAGGATAGGTTTTTTGCCAACGTCATACACCATGCTTCTGGATTTTTCAAATCATTGATTTCCAATGTTTTATTCCATAAACGAATGCGTATTTCTTGGACAATATCCTCCGCTTCCACCGAGTTGCCCGTGATGCGGAGCGAAAACCGATAGAGTTTATCTTGCACATTTTGTATGACTTTTTCCCAATTCATTGTATCTAAACGACGATTGGATTTTCCAAAATGTTACAGCAACAAAACGTTTTTTTTTGAAAAAAGAAAGTAGGTGAGAATTTGTATCTTTGCGTTGGAATTAAATGGAATCAAGCATTAATACATAAAGCCTCCTCACGCCGTCAAAGTTGTGGGTAGAGGGAGCAAAATTTTTGAAAAAATCATTTTTTCAAAAATTTTGCTCCCTCTTAAAGGTCTTTTTCCTTAATGCTTGATTCAGAAACCTTTTTTAATAAGAAATACCGATTTTTTTATAAATGAAATGCAGTAACCATGCTGGACCGACCAATAAAAATTGAATATCTTCTAAAAAAGAAGGTTTTTTGCCTTCGATTTTGTGTCCGATAAATTGTCCGACCCAAGCTAACGCAAAAATACCAAAGGATACTTTTGCCAAACCGCCTGCACTGCCCACTGCGTGATAAATCGCATTCACGCCCAAAAGCATCGCGCCACAAACGGCTGCCATGCCTAAGAACATGGGCATCGACATTCGCAAGTAGTAAAACAATGTAATTGCATACAAAATCGTTGCCCAATTCGTCCATAAACCGCGTTCCACAAACGGAATCGGCAAAGCATAAAGCAGCCCAAACAAACTGAACACAATACTGGGTACGCAAACCCAATGTATCAATTTATTGGTTGCATTTTGATGGCTTTCGCCATATTTGTCTAAGAGCCAGTCAATCTTTTGCATTTGCTAACATTTTATTTTGAAAAAAAGGTAATAATCGGGTGTAAATTACGCAAATGATTTGAATTGACGCTAAAAATATCGTATATTTTTTTTACATACGCATTAAAAATGGATAAAAAAATTAAAAAAACGTCCGAAATCAACATTAAAGTAGGACTGAATGAGGAAAAAATGCCTGTGCAAATGACTTGGAGTTCGTCAGACAACGCACAAGGCGCACACCCACAAGAGTGCAAAGCGATGTTACTCGCCCTTTTCGACAAGGACAGCAAAGATACGCTCAAAATTGACCTTTGGACCAAAGATATGCAGGTCAGCGAAATGGATCGGTTTTTCTTCCAAACGCTGAAAGGATTGGCTGACACGTACTATCGCGCCACCCAAAACAAGGAATTGGCAAGTGTGATGCAGCAATTTGCAGGTTACTTCGGAGAACAAACCGAGATTATTCCTCGAATGTGATATTGGAATGAGGAATGTATAGCCAACTGAGTAGTCGGGAAATAAATTTCCCGACTACTCAGTTGGCTATAATTAATTTTTACACGCGCCGCCCGTGTATTTTTTAATGCCGTAAGCCTCCGCTTCACAGGCATTATTATACGTCTTGTTATTGCAACCACAAACGGGTTTAGTTTCTTGCGGGCAAGATTTAGACCGTTTGGTTTCCTGACAAGTCCCAATTTTTTGTCCCGTAGTACAAGAAGCTGCAAAAGCGATGATGCCAAGAGGCAGTATCAAGGCGAAAATGGTTTTCAAGAATGCTTGTTTCTTCATTTGAAATGCACTATTTTTTAAGAAAAAAGATGAAAACGCAAAATTGCGTCAATTTTCACAATTGACGCAATTTGTCTCGAAAAAATTGTATTATTTTTTAAAATGGAACTCTTTTGGAGTTTATATTAAGTGTCCCATCCGCATTTTCTTGGTTTGGAGGTAAAATTCGTTTTCTACTTGCGGCGGTATGACAATGGGAATACGCGCTTCAATCTCAATGCCCATTTTTTCTAACGCACTGACTTTCAATGGATTATTAGTCAATAAACGAATTTTAGGAATATTGAGTTGTTGCAACATCTCTCGTGCCACCTCATAATTGCGCCCATCTTCGGGGAAACCTAATTGCACATTCGCCGCCGCCGTATCTACGCCTGTATCTTGCAATCGATACGCTTTTAACTTATTAATCAAGCCAATACCGCGCCCTTCCTGTCGCAAATACAATAAAACACCGCCTTCTTCCCCAATCATCCGCAAAGCAGCATCCAACTGTTCGCCGCAATCGCACCGTTTTGAACCAAAAATATCACCCGTCAAACACTCCGAATGAACGCGCACTAACGGGGTTTTCGCACCATCTGCTGTTCCATTCTGGGCAACCCATGCCAAATGAGGCATTTTTTCACCTGCCCGATGCGAAAAAGCAATTAATTTGAAGCTACCAAAAGGTGTAGGAATCACTGCTTCCGCTTGTTTTTTCATCATATTTTTCATATTTTGTAGTAGTAACAAGTCAAAACGAAAAATGTTGTAGGGTAAAAAAAAAATCGCCCGACGCTGCGCTTTAAACGCAAGGTCGGGCTTTGGGGCGACGGTTTCTTTGATGTTTTTTTGAATGTTTTTTCGCTTTTCAAAGCGGTTCATCAGTAGTAACGTCTGCTTTTTGCGGCGGTCTCCATCGAACTAATAATGAACGCGCCTGTGGTGAATGCGAATGCTGCTGTAAACAAAATGACCATAGCTTTACAAAAATTTGTGCTTGTGAAAAAATTAGTTTGTAAAAAAATTAGTTTGTCTTTCTTAATTATTTAACATTTTAATACTCTTTTAGACGCAATTTTTAAAAAAAAGGATACTTTTTTTAAAAAAAAATTCGCGGGCAAAAGTAATTGTGTTTTTTGAGATATTTTGATTTTTAAAAAAAATCAAAATATAAATTTAATTCTTATAATTAAAACAAAAATAAATTTTGTATTTTAAATAAGAAATTACCTTCAAATAAAAAAGTCAATACACATTGTAAATGTATTGACTTTTTCAAAATTAAATTTAAAATATATGTTAAACTGTGTTAACTCTGTGTTAATTAAAATTTAAAGCACTACTTATTGATACTTTTGAAAAGTAATATCATAGATAACACTGCAGTTGTTTTGGATAAAATATCTGCAAATGTTTTGTTCCAATCGACCGCTTCGCCTTTTTTCTCATCTTTAACTTTTACCTCCTTATAACCAACATTGATAATACTTCCTCTTTGCACGTTTGGATACACCTTAAAGAAGCCATAATTTTTCGTTTTCTGCAATCGACCATTCGGATGCCGCACCGTAATCAAACGCGCACGCCCATCTTTGTGAACACCAGCAGCATACGTTTCTACATAGTAATAAGCGGATTTAGCTCCAACATAAGCCACATTAATTTTGCCCGATGTAAGGATTTTGTCTTGATACATCTCACTCGCTTTCGTCGCACCGATAATCGTCACAAAATCTTTCGATTTAGGAATTTCAATGACATCTCCTTCTCGAATTGGCAAATCAAACGTAGAACCTTTTCCATTCGCAGTAGGTTTGGGCGTTAGAATGATATATCCAATACTATCCTTCGCTCTGAAAAGCGTCGCGCCTTCTGGAAAGGCTTCAGGTGTGTAATTGCCCGCCCGCAACAATAATTCGCCCACTGTTTCATTCTCTTTCGTTAAGGCATATTCGCCAGGGTATTTCACTTCGCCATTCAGCGTTACGTATTGTTGTAAATGAAATTTGGGAACAGTGCGTACTACAATTTGGTCATAAGGATGCAATTGAAAATTGGCATCTCCATTAACTTTTAAATCCCTATCAATCGTTACCACTGCCACAGTAGTCTTGATATCTTTTTGCAAATCCACTCGATACACTTCTAATTTGCCCAAATCGGCTTCCATGCGCAAACCACCCGACATAATCAACACATCCTTCAGGGTCAATGTCTCATCATAATGATACTCTCCTGGAGTCCGCACCGCACCAGAAACTTTTACATTTGCTGCATCTGTATAAGTCAGTTTAGAAAAAATACGCAACTCATCATTCGGCATCAACGTCAAATTTTCAATAGCAGCGGGATTTTGAATAGCAATATTCAAATCATTGATTCGGATATATTGTATTACTTTACTATTGGATGTATCCGTCCGAACAATGTATGCAAATGGGGTTGCATCTGGTTTCAAACCGCCCGCTAATAGCACTAAATCATTGATTTTCAAAGACTTGCTGGGGTCATATGGGTATTTTAAATTCGGTGTTCTTACAGCTCCTATGATTTTAACACTATCTTTACGGGCATATCGGTCTAATGAAAAAATATACAATTGGTCATTATCTTGAAGCGCAATATCTTGTTCTCCATAAGGTTTATTTAAAATATCTTGTAACCGAATCAACTCCGTTTTAGCCGTTAAGTCTTTATTCAAACGCTTCAAATACGCAACATCCAATCGCGCATCCCTTTTCAAAATGGATTTTCGCAATAACTCACTAATTCGCATCCCAGACGAAATCTCATAATCTCCCTGTAAATCCACTGCACCAGTAACCGTTACAAAATTTTCAAACTTTTTAGGAATGGACTTGATATTCACCACATCCCCATTCAGTAAGTCAAAATCGCGACCCGATGTTTTTAAATCATTGTATGGAATGTCAATAATTTTTTCCTTATCATTAACAAAACGCTTGACTTGTAAAGTCGTCACGTAAGCATTTTCGGCTAAACCACCCGCATAAAAGACTAATTTATTCAAATTTTCTCCTTTCAATAATTCATATTTCATTGGGCGCACAATAGCACCCTTAACGGTAATAATCTTTTCAGCCACTGGCACACTCACATAATCATTATCATTCAAAAAGAAATCTTTATTTGCAATCGAAGGATTCGTCAAATATTCGTAAATATCTACTCGTTTGCGCTGTCCATTCGACCGAATGAGGTCAATATTCCGCAAACTACCTATATTACTCGGACCTTGTGCAAAAACAAGGGCATTGAACGCTGTATTCAAAGCAGAAATGGTAAAAGTACCTGGACTGACGACTTCACCCACTACATTTACCGAAGTTGTGCGCGTACCTGACACAATTAGTTCCAAATGCTCTGGTGAAAAATTGTAATACGGTCTGTATGCAGAAGCAATAATTTGTTTTGCTTTTGCATACGTAACGCCTTTCAAGTTAATCCGAGGCATTTTGTCAGGATTGATACTGCCCTGCTTGTTAACGACAAAACTTTGATTATAATAAACCCGAGCAGACGCAATGCTAATCGTTATCTTGTCATCTGTGCCTAAAATATACGATTCGGGCGTTTGATAAGTCTTTTCAGCCACATAAATAGGAATTTGTTTTTGCCGAAAAGCATGTTGCCCCCAAACCGTGACAGGTATTGAATCTCGATTCGCTTGCGCCAGTTTATCACCGAGTGCTTCCTCCAAAGATGCACCTGCTTTCACGTCTTTCACGATTTCAGTAGCCACATCTTTGGCATCTTTGCGCACTACTTTTTTATCATCGGTTGCTTTCACTTTGTCAACAGCCGTTTTCACTTTGTCATCTATAACCGCTTCGGTTTCCGTATTGTCCACATTTTTCGGTTTTTTCAAGTTTTTTTCTCCTTCTAATTCAAGCATCGCCTCTTCGATCTGCTTGCGCACTTCTTGCAACTGATTCGCAGACACATTATCAATATTCAAAAAGATACCTTTCTCTTTCAGTTTGTCAGATACTTCCGATTCGGTGAAACCGCGTCTTGTAATTTCATTTCTTATTACCGAAGGATCTACTTTCTTCGCTTGCCCATAGATTTGGGTCGTGCTGAGTAATAAAAAGACATAGAATAAAAATTGCTTCATCATATTTTGTAAAAATGATTCTTGTAAGGGGATTTATTTGAGATTGATTTAAAAATTAAAATTTAAGGGTGCAAAGTTAATTCTTTATAGGTTATCGGGTTCTAATTTAAATAAAAAAAAATACAAACAACTAACCGATTAGGAGTCAATTGTTTGTATGTTTTAGGTATCAGATTCAAGTTTTTTTTAAAACGCCGTTTAACGATTATCATATTGCTTTTCATAATATTGTTGATACGCACCCGAAGTGACATTTTTAATCCAATCGGGATGTGTCAAATACCAGTCAATCGTCATGCGAAAGCCTTCTTCAAACGTAATAGAGGGTGTCCAACCCAATTCATCGCGCAATTTGGAGGCATCAATGGCATATCGGCGGTCATGTCCTGGTCTATCTTTGACAAAAGTGATTAATTTTTGAGATGAACCTTGTGGTTTTCCCGTTTTTTCATCCATGATGTCACACAATTTTTCGACCAAATCAATGTTTTTCCACTCATTATTGCCACCAATATTATACGTTTCGCCCTCTTTTCCCTTGTGGAAAATCACGTCGATAGCGGAAGCATGGTCTTTGACCCAGAGCCAATCGCGGGCATATTTGCCATCTCCATAAATCGGCAATGGTTTTCCATGCAATATATTATTGATAATCAATGGAATCAGCTTTTCGGGAAAATGGTTGGGTCCATAATTATTGGAACAATTGGACAAAACCACTGGCAAATGATAGGTGTGATGATACGCCCGAACAAAATGATCACTTGCCGCTTTCGACGCAGAATACGGGGAACGCGGGTCATAAGCCGTCGTTTCGGTAAACAACCCTTCATCGCCCAAACTGCCATAGACTTCATCGGTCGAAACATGGTAAAAACGACAACCTTCCTGTCCGCGCCAAGCCAATCGTGCCGCATTGAGTAGATTCACCGTTCCAATGACATTGGTTTCGATAAATTCCATCGGATTTTCGATAGACCTATCGACATGTGATTCGGCAGCTAAATGTATAATCCCTTGAAAACGATAGGATTCAAATAAGTCTTTCAAAAACGCAGTATCCCGAATATTGCCTTTGATAAACGTGTAATTCGGAGCTTTTTCAATATCGCGCAAATTTTCTAAATTGCCTGCATACGTCAAAGTGTCTAAATTAACGATGCGATATTGTGGATATTTTTGCACAAACAAACGAACTACATGCGAGCCGATAAAACCTGCGCCTCCTGTAATTAAAACGGTTTTTTTGTATCTCATGGTTGATTTTTTTTGTAAAACGCGTTTTATAAAACGCCTTTGGCAAAGTGTGACACGTTTTTTTTAAAACTCTTGATGATTTAAGGCTTCAAGCCCTAACTGATTAAGGAAAAATTACGCAGCCAGATTGGGGTAGATGGCGCAAAAAAAATCATTTTTTCAAATTTTTTGCGCCATCTGAAAGGTCTTTTTCCCAATTAAGTAGTTGAATCGAAATAAACTATCAAATGAAGCGATTTATATCGAATCAAGGTCGGCGAGGTTGCAACCTCGCCGACCTTTTGGATAGCTATTGAACTACTTATTTAGGATTTGATACCTACACTAATACGGCTGGTTTAACTACTTTTTTAAAATATTCATAAGTCAATGCCAATCCTTGTTCACGGTTATACTTCGGTTCCCAGCCTAAAATAGTACGTGCTTTCGTAATGTCGGGTTGACGTTGTTTCGGGTCATCAATTGGCAAAGGGCGATAATCAATATGCGCTTTTGGATTATTCACCAAAGACAAAATTTCCTTTGCAAACTGCATCACCGTAATCTCATTAGGATTTCCAATATTCATAGGTAAATGATAATCACTCAAAAGCAGTCGATAAATGCCTTCTACCAAATCATCTACATAACAGAATGACCGCGTTTGAGAACCATCTCCAAATATCGTCAAACCTTCTCCGCGAATCGCTTGGGAGAAAAAAGCAGGTAAAACCCGTCCATCATTCACCCGCATTCTTGGTCCATAGGTATTAAAAATGCGAATAATCCGTGTTTCCAAACCATGATACGTATGATAAGCCATCGTAATTGCTTCTTGGAAACGTTTTGCCTCATCATACACCCCTCTCGGACCAACAGGATTTACATTACCCCAATATTCTTCTTTTTGGGGATGCACTAAAGGGTCTCCATACACTTCAGAAGTTGAAGCAATCATAAAACGCGCTCCTTTCGACATCGCCAAACCCAACAAATTGTGTGTACCCAAAGAACCGACTTTCAAAGTCTGAATCGGCATTTGAAGGTAATCAATCGGACTTGCAGGAGAGGCAAAATGCAAAATATAATCCAATTGCCCCGCTACATGGACAAATTTGGAAACATCATGATGATGAAATTCAAATCGTTTCAAGGGAAAAAGGTGTTCGATATTCGCCAAATCCCCTGTTATTAAATTATCCATGCCGATAACATGATAACCTTCCGCCAAAAAACGGTCACATAAGTGTGAACCCAAAAAACCAGCTGCGCCAGTGATTAAAATCCTTTTCATTTGTTATATTTTTTTAAATGTTATACTCAAAGTATGTTTCAATTTAGAAAACGGTTTTGATGCGGGGCAAAGATACGACAGCTTTTTGCAAAAAGCTATTTTTTTATGCCAAAGTTTACATATTTTTGCGCAAACTTAGGTTCTTTTTGCGGTTTTAATCCGCTTTTTGCGGGTTTTAGGCGTAAAAATACCATTCCTAAGTTAGTAGCCAAAAGGCTTTTAGGACAACCTTTTAAAAATATACCACCTTATTTTCAATATTATATCAATTCAATTCAAATATGAAACCAATCTATTTTTTTATTTTCCTATTACAATCTTTTTTGGCATCGGGGCAAACCATGAACGCACCTACTATTACGCCTTTTCCGAATACGTTATTATTGAATGTTTCATATGCTGCGCAATTACCTGCGGGCAATTTGTCAAGTCGTTTTGGTTTGAGCATGAGCGCGGGAACTGCCATAGAATATTTTTGGGCAAATAAAAATTGGATTATAGGAGCAGAAACTTTTTATTTATTTGGACAAAACGTTAAAGAAGATGTTTTAGCCTTTGCACGCACAACGGAAGGGGAGATTTTGGGCGATATTGGCAATTATGCATCTGTGGATTTGCGACAGCGCGGGTATTATGCAGGCGGATATATGGGACATTTCTTTAAAACGAAAGAAGAAGGCAATCAAATCGGCGGCTTTCGGGTGACGCTTGGTGCGGGCTTTTTGCAACATTGGATTCGGATTCAAGACAATCAAAATGTGAGTGTTCCACAATTATCAGGGGCGTATCGGGCAGGTTACGACCGTTTGACGAATGGATTAGCGTTCAATCAATGTGTGGGTTGGCAAGTGCTGAGTCGAAATAAGCGGATTAATTTTCATATTGGATTGGAATTGACGGAAGGTTTTACTAAAAATCGACGCGGATTTAATTTTGATACGGGCTTGCACGATGATAAAAATCGTTTAGATATGCTTTATGCGTTGAAATTGGCTTGGATGCTACCTTTTTGGAGTGCGCAAAAAGCATCTGAAATTGAATATTGATTTTCGAGCATAACGTGCGTCAAGTTTGAACCCTGACGCACGTTTACTTTCACAAATCATTTAGGAGATGGAATAGTATGCCCGATTTGATAGATGACTCTTGAACGTTGAAGCATTATCTATTTTTTTAATCTGCAATTCATATACTTTAATTTGTTTTAAAACACCTTTTGCGAAAGTTGGGCAAGCCTTTTAAGCAAAAGAGGTTATTTTAGATAAAGAATTGTTTTAAAACATTTTTTTAAAATTGACGATTCCAGATTCAAAAGCGATTAAGCTGGTTTCAAACTGCCATATAACGCATCACGCAATTGTTTAATGCGTTCATTTTTAATATATTCATCAAACGTCATCAATTGATCCACAATGCCATTCGGCGTTATTTCAATGATGCGATTTGCTACCGTATTCATAATCGTATAATCATGCGATGTGAAAATCAAATTGCCTTTAAACTCGGTCATCGCATTATTCAAAGCTGTAATAGATTCCAAATCTAAATGGTTGGTCGGTTCATCCAAAATCAAGAAATTGGGGCTGCCCAACATGGTTTTAGACAACATACACCGCACTTTTTCGCCTCCTGACAAGACACTTGATTTTTTAAACACTTCTTCCCCCGAAAACAACATCCGCCCTAAGAAGCCGCGAATGAAGGACTCGTCTTTTTCTTTGGAAAATTGACGCAACCACGAAACTAAATCTTGGTCTTGCGCTCCTTGAAAGAATTTTGAATTGTCATTTGGCATATACGCCCGTGTAATCGTTTGTCCATACTCGAAACTACCTGTATCTTGTTTCAATTCACCTGCAATCACGTTGAAAAAAGCCGTTACTGCGGTTGCATTTCGACTGATAATCGCCACTTTATCGCCTTTATTGAAGGCAAAAGAGATTTTAGCAAACAATAATTTGCCATCTAAACCTCTTTTTGCCAAATTTGTACATTTGAAAATCTCATTACCCGGTTCGCGTTCTGGTTTAAAATTAATGAATGGATATTTTCGCGTCGAAGGACGTAATTCATCCAAATTCAATTTTTCCAACGCCTTTTTGCGACTCGTTGCTTGCTTCGCTTTGGACGCATTTGCACTGAATCGACTGATAAAATCCATCAATTCAGCCCGTTTGGTCTCCGTTTTCTTATTTTTATCCGCCATTTGTTTAGACATCAATTGGCTGGATTCGTACCAAAACGTATAATTACCTGAATACATCCGTATTTTTTGGAAATCCACATCCACGATATGAGTACACACCATATCCAGAAAGTGACGGTCATGCGACACAACAATCACAATATTTTCATAGTCCGCCAAAAAATTGCTCAACCAATTAGCCGTTTCCGCATCCAAATCATTGGTCGGCTCATCCAACAATAAAATATCAGGATTGCCAAACAAGGCTTGCGCCAACAAAACCTTCACTTTTTGTCCACCCGTCAGCGATTTCATCTGCATAGAGTGCATATTTTCGACAATGCCGAGATTGCCTAACAATTCACCTGCATCACTTTCTGCCATCCAACCATTCATTTCCGCAAACACGCCTTCGAGGTCGGCAGCACGCATCGCATCGTCTTCGGAAGCATCGGGATTATCATAGATAGCATTTTTTTCCGTCATAATGTCGTACAACTCCTTATGACCCATGATGACGGTTGACAATACGTCAAATTCGTCAAATGCAAAGTGATTTTGTTTCAAAACCGCCATCCGATTGCCCGGTTCGATGGTGGTATGACCGCGTGTAGAGTCGATTTCGCCCGACAAAATTTTCAAAAAGGTGGACTTGCCCGCGCCATTTGCCCCGATAACGCCGTAACAATTTCCTTTTGTAAATTTAAGATTTACGTCTTCAAACAAGATGCGTTTGCCGTATTGTAATGCCAAATTACTGACCGTCAGCATGAGTATCGCAATTAAATGATAAAAAGATGAATTTAAAATTGAATGATAATGAAAGCATTATGTAAAACATGCTTTATCAAGTTGCAAAGGTAAGCAATTATTTTAGTAATACCTTTGTAGAAAAATACTTAGTACGCAACAAAAAGGAAATCTGGGTGATGGATGGGCGGATTTCACGAATTTTACAACCCTCTAATCATATCGCAGCACCATCCTACGTAAAGTATTTTAAAAATAAAAGATTGTAGAATAGATAGCAAGCAACAGCGTATCAACTCCGAAGCCCACAACTTTTCATGCCCCAAATTTGTTCTGCTGTGAAATTAAAATTATGATTTTTTTATACAATTTTGGGATTTATCTGTATTATTTCGGTATTTGGATAGCTTCTTTTTTCAATAAAAAAGCACAACTTTGGCGGAAAGGACGACAGCATTTATTCAAAAGAATTGAAAATCAAACTATTATAAAAAAAAATAAAAATAGCAAAATCGTATGGATACATGTTGCATCGCTCGGCGAGTTTGAACAAGGGCGACCTTTAATAGAGCATTTAAAAAAAGAAGCGGCTGAAAAATATCAAATTGTGTTAAGTTTTTTCTCGCCTTCTGGTTATGAATTGCGAAAAAATTATCCGTTGGCTGATTTCGTAACGTATATGCCTTTGGATACTGTTACCAATGCAAAGCGTTTTTTAGACGCAATCCAACCCGATATAGCGGTTTTTGTCAAATATGAATTTTGGTTTCACCATTTAAAGGAGTTAAAAAGTCGTCAGATTCCAACGCTTTTAATCGCTGCTGTTTTTCGTCCCGACCAAATATTCTTTCGCTCGTATGGTACTTTTTTTAGAAAATTATTGACCAATGATTATTTCAACCAAATTTTTGTTCAAGATAAAGCATCCTTAGCATTATTACAAAACATTGGTTGCCAACAAGTTGTGTTAGCAGGCGATACGCGCATCGACCGTGTAACCGCCATCGCAGCAGCAGCTAAAACCTTTCCATTGATTCAACAATTCGTTGGAAATGATAATGCCTTGATTTGTGGGAGTACTTGGGCAGCCGATGAAACGTTGATTTTCAATTGGTTGCAAAAAACAGGTTCCAATGTTTTCAAAAAAATCATTATTGCGCCCCATGAAATTGGTAAAACTCATATCCAAGATTTACAAAAAAAATTACCTCATAAAACCATTTGTTATTCCCAACTTGTTGATAATCAACCTATTGATGATGCAATGATTTTAATTATTGATAATATTGGAATGTTGTCTGCTTTGTATCGTTATGGGAAAGTAGCGTATGTTGGCGGCGGTTTTGGTACAGGGATTCATAATATTTTAGAACCTGCGGCGTTTGGCTTGCCGATTTTGTTTGGCACGAAATATCAAAAATTTGTGGAAGCCAATGCGTTGATTGCCGCAGGTGGTGCTTTTTCAGTTCAAAATCTGGAACAATTGACTCAAAAAATAGCCTTTTTAGAAGATTCTAATCATTGGAATCTCGCATCAAATGTTGTAAACCAATATTTAAATCAAAATCAAGGCGCAACAATTTTTATACTTAATTATATTAATAAACTATAAATCATTGATTTTCAAATCGATCTATGTGGAAATCCTTTGAATCTGTTCGCGTACTCATCATTGGCGATGTGATGATTGACCGTTATTTGCGCGGACATGTCCGACGCATTTCGCCCGAAGCACCTGTGCCTGTCGTCGAGTTGTCCGAAACGGAAGACCGTCTTGGCGGCGCGGGCAATGTGGCTTTAAACATCAAGGCATTGGGCGCAACGCCGTATCTTTGTTCCGTCATTGGCAAAGGCGCGGAAGGTATTGCCTTGATGCGTTTGATGACTGAAAATAATCTATTGACCAAAGGTTTTATCACCGCAGAAAAACGCAAAACAACCGTCAAAACCAGAATTATTGCTGGTTCACAACAAATGTTGCGCATTGATGATGAAACCGTAACCGATATTAACGAAGTTGAACAGCAGGATTTGCTCACACGGATTCGTTTTTTTTTAGATACGAAAAATATCCATGTCATCCTATTTCAAGATTATAATAAAGGTGTGCTAACGCTCCAACTCATTCGAGAGGTCTTGAAAGAAGCCTTGATTCGGGATATTCCGACCTGCGTGGATCCAAAACACCGTCATTTTCTGGATTTTAAACAAACGACGCTTTTCAAACCCAATTTGAAAGAAATCCGAGAAGCCTTACCGCTTCAAGTCGAGCCGACTTTGGAATCCTTGTCTGCTGCTGCCAATTATTTGCGACGCGTGATGGGCAATCGTTATACGATGATTACCTTATCGGAAAAAGGGCTTTTTATCCATGATGGCGAAGTGGGACATTTAATTCCGACCCGCCCGCGCCACATTGCGGACGTGAGTGGCGCAGGCGATACGGTGATTGCAATGGCATCTGTGGCATTGGCAATCGGGATGGATTTGAAAACGATTGCGCAATGGTGCAATTTGGCAGGCGGCATTGTCTGCGAATCGATAGGAGTTGTGCCTATTGATAAGCAGCGTTTGATTGAAGAATGGAGCGAAATCACCCACCCTTTTTAAAAAAATAAGTCAATCGCTTTTTTGCTATTCAAAAGTAAAAATTTCATAAATCATTGATTTTTAATTACTTAAAAATAGAATAATTGTTCATAAAAAAAACCTTTGTTGCGACAAAAGTTAAAATAAGTAACTTTTTTTAGAAAGATTTGTCTAATCAACAAGTTTTTCTTTTCTTTACGACGGATTTTGATTGGAATATGCAAGAGAATGTTGCATTGCAATCTAAAATGTATGAAAAAAAAATTTTACTAACTATATCTTATTCGATTTATTCTAATCTTAATTGTAAAGCTAACCACTCATGCAAAAAATTTTTACAAATTTAGTTGCCGCAAGTTTAATGTTGGGAGCTATCAGTGCTACGGCTCAAAACCAAATTTGGCCTACCACAGATTCTATCACCTTAAATGCCAGCCAATTTAAAGGCGCAGGCTCCCTTTTTACGATTACCCGCACCGATTCGGTCGTACCTGCAAGCCATACAGGTTGGTACACCAAAGGATTGACCTCTGCCAATGCTGCCAAAGCAGATAGTTCCGTTTGGAAATGGAACACGAATGGAGTCAGTTTGGGTGCTTATGGCGGTACCGCCATGGTTTCTCCTACTGTTGCAAATGGTGCGGTGACCTTCGATTCGGACTGGTTGGATAATAAAGGCGTTGGTTTGCCTGCGGGTGACGGCATTGGTCAATCCCCAAGTCCGCATTCTGGCGAAATCGTTTCTCCTATAATGGACGCACGGGGTTACAATGGTATCACTTTGCGTTTCAACCAACTTTTCCGCAATTATGCTGCATTTGCTTATGTGACTTGGTCGGAAGACAGTGGTAGAACTTGGAAACCGCGTATTCGCGTGAATGCAGATATTACGGCGAACAATGCTACTGCGGTAAATGCAGTTGCCAACGTTAAATTGACTGGTAGTGTCGGTACAAGTGGTTTTCGTATCAAGTTCATTTTTGATGGAGACTATTATTTTTGGTCGATTGATGATGTCAAATTGATTAGTGTTACAAACGATTTGAAAGTCAATACCTTCTTTGCGATTGCGCCCAACTACATTACTCAAAAAAATCAAGTCGAAGACATGAAATTTTTGTTGGATATTGCCAATGCTGGTAATACGATGTCAGGCGTTAAAGTAAAATTATTTGTTTATAGAGTAGATGCAGGTCCCGTATTGACAACCATTTATACCGATTCCTTGTCTTATGGTACGGTTAGAAATGATACGACGATTGAAAACAAATTGCTTCCGGGTAAATTGTTGGCTTCTTCCTTGACTCCCGGTCAATATTATGGTCGTTATCGGATTGCGGGAGATAGCATTGACCAAAATCCAGCGAATGATACGCTTGGCTTTGGTTTCTTCGTTTCAGATTCTTTGTATTGGAAAGAAAGTGCATCGATTTCGGTAACGCGTCCTTCGGATGCTTATTGGGCAACGGCTACAGAGCCGCGTGCTTGGAGAACAGGTAATTATTTTTACATCAAAAAAGGTTCTACTGAAACGGTTACGTCTTTGACAGTTCGTTTGGGTGACCCAAGTTTGATTAAAGGACAGCGTGTTAGTGCAGGTTTATACGAATGGGTGGATGCTAATTCCGATAAAGCCGTACAAGCAAGTGAAAGAACGTTGGTTGCTTTTGGAGATACCTTGATTCCTGCAACCCAACCCGCAGGTAATATTTGGTTGACTTTGGGTTTGAAAGACATCAATACGCAAAAATGGTTCTATCCGGGCAACAACAAAGAATATTTGGCAATGATGGAATTTGACCCGACGAATGCAACCATGCATATGACGATTGGTTTCAACAGAGGTCTTCATGATTATGGTGCGACAATTTATATGCAAGATTCTTTATATCGCGCAGGTGTAGCGGGTTTCAAACCACGTTACGCGCCTATTTTGGGTAAAAAATCGGATACCGATTGGTCAACGGTTGGCTTTGGTCAAGGCGTTATTCCAACGGTTCGGATGACTTTATTGCCTTGGCGCGTGAAAGATGAAACCTTGTCTATCGACCACAAAATTGAAATCTTCCCGAATCCTGCCAAAGAAACGGTGACGGTATCGGTTGATTTGCCACATGCAGTGATTGGAATGGCAGTTCAAGTGTTGGATAACAACGGTCGTTTGATTCAAGAACAACTTTTCAACAACGTTCAAAAAGATAATTACAGCTTGAACATTGAAAATTTGGCATCTGGCTCGTACATGTTGCGCATCTTGACTCCTGACGGAACTCGGATGAAAAAATTAGTCGTTGCGAAATAATCGAAAATAAATTTTTCGACGATACTATTCAAAGAAACGGGATTAAGTACAGTGGTACTTAATTCCGTTTCTTTTTGGGTGTAAAAACAAAAAAGGTGTATTCTACCCCAAAAAAGGCATTTTATGGCGCAATTATTACTAATCTATTGATTATCATTCAGATTTTTTAGTTTACTTCACAATATTGAAATCCCGTGCAACAGTTTTTGACCTTTTTAGTATCCGTAATTTTCATGTTGGGAGTGGTTTCCGCGCCTTGTCAAACCCAAATTTGGCCTACATCTGATACCAATACCATCAAAGCCAGTCAATTTAATGGCTCTAATTCTATTTTTGCCCTCTCGCGCACGAATCCCCAAGTGCCTGCAACGCACAAAGGTTGGCATACCAAAGGTTTATTGTCTGGTATCGTGAGTAAATCAGATAGTGCCGTTTGGTCATGGAGTGCGACAGGTTACGGACGCGGAGCTTATGGGTTGGATGCCCGCATTGCGTCTCCGTCTGTATCGAATGGTTGCGCGATTTTTGATTCGGATTGGTTGGATAATCGAGGCAATATTGCACTCTCTAATTCGGGACAGGCTCCTGTTGTCAACTCAGGTGAGTTGATTTCACCCGTTATCGACGCACGCGGGCAGACTAATATGACGTTGAGTTTCAATCAATATTATCGCAATTATTTGACAAGTGTTTATGTCGCTTGGTCAGAGGATAATGGGGTTACATGGAAACCTAAAATTCAAATTAACACCAGCATATTGACCAATATCGCCACTGCTCCGAATGATAATCTTCTCGTTAAACTGCCCAATAGCATTGGAACCAGTACTTTTCGGGTCAAATTTATTTTTGAAGGCAATTATTATCTTTGGATGGTGGATGATGTGAAATTAATTAAAATTGATTATGATTTAAAAATCAATTCGTTTTACGCCATTGCCCCCAACTACATTACGCCCAAAAATCAGGTAGAAGATATGAAATTTTTATTAGATATTACCAATAATGGTAATACAACAACCAATGTAAAAGTAAAAATCTTTGTCTATCGAGTGAATCAAGCGAATAATAGTATCGTGACCGTTTATACTGATTCTTTACTATATGGAACGGTTCAAAAAGACATGACGATTGAAAATAAAATTCTGCCTAATAAATTATTGGCTTCCACTTTAACGCCCGGTCAATATTACGCCCGTTACCGTGTATCAAGCAGTAATGTGGACCAAATCCCTGCGAATGATACGGTTGGATTTGGTTTTTTTATTTCAGATTCTTTGTTTGCCAAAGAAAGTGGTGCGGTCAGCATTACGCGTCCGTCCGATGGTTATTGGACTGCCAATGAACCGCATACTTGGCGAATTGGCAACTATTATTATGTCAAAACGGGATTTGGTCATACCATTACGACTGTAAATGTGCGGCTTGGAGACCCCAGTTTGCTCAAAGGACAACGGATTATGGCAAGTCTATACGAATGGGTTGATTCCAATAATGATGAATATGTGCAATCGAATGAAAGAACCATTGTCGCACTCAACGACACGCTTTTTGCGCCCAATCAACCCGCAGGTAATATTTCCTTAGCGATTCGTTTGAAAGACATCAATACATTACGATGGTTTTACCCTAAAAATAACAAACAATATTTGGCAATGATAGAGTTTGACCCAACGAATACGACTTCAAATATGCAAATTGGGTTCAATAAAGGCTATCATGATTATGCAGCTACCGTTTATATGACGGATTCGTTATCGCGGGCAGGCGTAACGGGTTTCAAGCCGCGTTTTATACCGATTTTGGGTAAAAAAGCGGAAGACGATTGGTCCACCGCAGGATTTGGTTACACTTTGATACCCACTGTTCGGATGACTTTACTGCCTTTTATTTTGAAAGAAACTACTTTAAACGAGGAACATAAAATCGAAATTTACCCCAATCCAGCCCAATCCAGTGTTAAAATCTCCCTTGATTTACCTCATTTGGCACACACCCTTGCCATTCATATCATGGATAATTATGGACATTTAATTCAAGAACAAGTATTTACAAATATTCAAAAAAATGATTTGTTTTTAAATATTGAAACCTTAGCAGCAGGTACGTATTTACTCCATATCCTGACTCCTGATGGCATGCGCGTAAAAAAATTAGTCGTGATGAAATAATTGGCAATAAAATTTCAAACGCAAATGCCTATTTTTGCGCCGCAAAAAAAAATGCCTTTTAACTATGCAGACAGCCCGCGTCATTCTCCGCCCTGAGCAATTAAATCTCGTTTTGGAACGCCTATGTTACCAACTCATTGAAGACTATGATGATTTTACAGATGTATATATCATTGGTATTCAGACAGGTGGTGTTCGATTGGCAAATTATCTTTTAGACAGGCTTACGCAAATCACAGGCAAGTCTAAAACCGATTTCCCATTTGGCAAATTGGATATAACCTTTTATCGAGACGATTTTCGCACGAGTAAGAAGCCTCTTACAGCGCATACGATGGAAATGCCTTTCATCATTGAAGCTAAAAAAGTGATTTTAATTGATGATGTGGTCTATTCTGGGCGTTCCGTGCAAGCGGCGATGACGGCATTGACGCATTACGGTCGTCCGAGTTCGGTGCGCCTCCTCACGATGGTGGATAGACGCTTTCATCGAAAAATCCCTGTGCGCCCTGATTATGTGGGTGTGGTAGTAGATGCCTTGGATGATGCTTATGTGCGCATTGAACGCATGGGAGCAGGCTTTCAACTGGTTTTAGATATAAAAAACTAAAAACGTTTTTCTTAAAAAATAGCAACATGACACAATTAAGTACCAAACATTTGTTGGGCATCAAAGACATCACTGCCACCGATATTCAATTGATTTTTGAAACGGCAGACCAATTTATAGATGTGATTAATCGCCCTATCAAAAAAGTGCCGTCGTTGCGCGATACTACGATTGTAAACCTCTTTTTTGAAAATTCGACGCGGACGCGCATCTCTTTTGAGTTGGCTGAACGCCGATTATCGGCTGATATTGTCAATTTTTCGGCTTCTGCTTCTTCTGTCACGAAAGGAGAAACGTTGTTAGATACCGTTAATAATATTTTGGCGATGAAAGTCGATATGGTCGTCATGCGACATCCTGCCCCTGGCGCACCGCATTATCTGGCACAACGGATTGATGCCAATATCGTCAATGCAGGCGATGGCACACACGAACATCCTACTCAAGCATTATTGGATGCTTTTTCGATTCGGCGCAAATTGGGCAAAGTCGAAGGAAAGAAAATCGCTATTTTTGGCGATATTCTCCATTCGCGAGTTGCATTGAGCAACATTTATTGTTTGAAAAAATTAGGTGCAGAAGTCACCGTTTGTGGTCCTCCCACCTTGATTCCCAAATATATTGAATCACTTGGTGTCCATGTTTCTTATGATATTAAAGAAACGTTGAATTGGTGTGATGTAGCCAACGTCTTGCGCATTCAAATGGAACGGCAAGATATTAAATACATCCCCTCTTTACGAGAATATACCCAATATTTCGGTATCAATCGCCCTCTTTTAGATAGTTTAAAAAAAGAAATCGTCATTATGCACCCCGGTCCCATCAATCGGGGCGTTGAAATCACGTCCGAAGTCGCAGATTCAGGTCATTCGATTATTTTAGACCAAGTAGAAAATGGTGTAGCCATTCGGATGGCAGTTTTGTACCTGCTTTCCGCAAGGCGTTAGATGATTGTGTGGAAAATTTTTTGAAATAGGATGCTTATGATTTCAAGGATTGGAAGGATGTTTTCAAGTAGAAAATGGTGTAGCCATTCGGATGGCAGTTTTGTACCTGCTTTCCGCAAGGCGTTAGATGATTGTGTGGAAAATTTTTTGAAATAGGATGCTTATGATTTCAAGGATTGGAAGGATGTTTTCAGTTGCGTTCTTCAACCCCAAAACATCCTTCCAATCCTTGAAATCATAAGCATCCTATTTCAGTAGAAAATGGTGTAGCCATTCGGATGGCAGTTTTGTACCTGCTTTCCGCAAGGCGTTAGATGATTGTGTGGAAAATTTTTTGAAATAGGATGCTTATGATTTCAAGGATTGGAAGGATGTTTTCAGTTGCGTTCTTCAACCCCAAAACATCCTTCCAATCCTTTCAATCATAAGCATCCTATTTCAAAAATTTTCTTAGGGAACAAGTACTTTTTCAAGATTCAGCGTATTCGCACCATTTCCATTCACCGTAAAAGCGGTTTCGTCAAACGACAATTGCGTCATAGGAGTCGCAATGCCCATTGCAATTTTCGCTACACCTTGTGCGCCGTCGTTTTGTTTTACCGCATCTTTATAAAGCACCGAACCCAATTTCATCGTTGCCCAAGTTTCAATATTCGTCAAAAGCACTCCATTATCGCTGTAATTGATACGCATTGCATATCCCATTTCACCCCGTTTTTCGCCCCAAATCCAATGAATAGGTTGTACAAAACGGTATATTTTAACAGCCGCTAAGATATTTTGCGTTTCCTCTACGGGCGCAGGCGTTACATGCACACCATACAAAATATTATCCCAAACAATACCTGATTCATTTAAAACACATTTTGTTGTAAATTCATTCGCGCCTTTTACCCAAGTAATTTCAGCAACTTTATCGCCTACTTGAATCCGTGTATTCATCAATGCTTGTAAATCTTTCAAAAGCGGGCTATTCGCAGGTTCATTTTTAAACAAAGTCGCAACGGTTTCGATTTGAACCGTGTTTGGGTTTGAAACATTCCCGACTGCCATCATCGAACTGGAATACATTAACTCAGAAATAAGTTGAACACGTTCATTTTCAGTGCGTATTACATTTACAACTTTATAATGTTTCATGTTGGATTTTGGATTCATATGCGCATTCCAACCCTCTTTACTGGCATCAAGTTGTTGTCGGGCAACTTCTGTTACAGGAATCGCGGGTGTTTCGACCGAAACCGTTGAGGTCGTACCAACATCTTCTTTGGTACAAGCCGTTGCAAACGCGAATAATGCAAGACTGCATGCAGCCAATTTGATAATTTTTCTCATTGTTTGTAATAATGATTTGTTTGTAATGAAAATTTAGTTTCAGATATTAAAAATTAATATATTTTCAGTTGTAAGCGAAGGAAAAATTCGGAGTTGCCAATCCAAGGCGATTACAGATTTCTCAAATGGGTACGTTTCGTATGCGATGTATCATTGGTTTGTTTTTGGGTATTCAAAAAAGGGTTTTTTCTGAATACTTTGCAAAGGTAATCTGTTTTTGGATTTTGTCAAGCAAATTGTTATACTTTTTTGGGCAGTTTAACAGAATTTTATTTTAAAAATAAGATTAATCAAAATATAAAAAATGTTTTCATTTGAATTTATAACGTTGCATCTGTTGTTTTTGGGATACAATGGGAACGCGGATGACGCGGATTGGGCGAATGTGCACGGATTTTTTTAGGCATTCAGTGCAATAATTTGGTGAAAAATTCAAAAAAATCCGCGCTCATCCGCCCAATCCGCGTCATCCGCGCTCCAATTGTATCCAAAACCACCCGACGCAAAGTATAACAAGTTTCGTGGTCGGCAATTTATTTCCCAACTCTGGAACCCCTTTTATTTAAAAAAAGAGTACTTTTGCGCACCCATAATCGTGGATTTTAAAAAATCAATCATTATCAAAATATGAATCAAAATCAGTTGCTCCTTCAAGGCATTTCGCCACTTGATTTATGCGAAAAATATGGTACGCCTTTATACGTGTATGATACACAAGTCATTGAAAATCAATATAAAACGTTGACAAATGCGTTTGCAACCGTCAAACAGTTGCGCATCAATTATGCTTGCAAAGCGTTGACGAATTTGACTATTTTAAAGTTTTTAAAACAAATTGGTTCTTGTGTGGATACGGTTTCGATTCAGGAAGTGAACCTTTGTTTATTGGCGGGTTTTGAGCCGCAACAGATTGGTTACACGCCAAGTGGTGTTGCATTTGAGGAGATTGTGGCGGCGGTCGATTTGGGGGTAAAAATTCACTTGGATAGCCTGCCTTTGATGCGGCGTTTTGGGCAAAAATATGGGGCTACGTATCCTGTTGGCATTCGGATTAATCCACATGTGATGGGCGGCGGGAATCTTAAAATTTCTACGGGTCATGTGCGCTCGAAATTTGGCATTTCTATTGAGCAACTTGCTGATATTCAAGCAATTGTGAAAGAAACGGGTTTGGTCATTGAAGGGTTGCATCAGCATACAGGTTCAGATATTAAGGAGGCAGATACGTTTTTACAAGTAGCTGAAATCATGTTGGAAACAGCGTTACAATTCCCCGATTTGAAATGGATGGATTTTGGCGGCGGCTTCAAAGTGCCTTACAAACCTGATGAAAAAGGGGCAGATATAGAAAAATTAGGTCGGAAAATTGCAACGCGTTTCAACACTTTTTGTAAGCAATACGGGCGCGAATTGACCTTAGTTTTTGAACCCGGCAAATTTTTAGTCTCGCAAGCGGGGCTTTTTTTGGTGAAAGTGAATGTGGTTAAACACAATCCTAACATTTCATTTGCGGGTGTGGATTCGGGTTTAAATCATTTGATTCGTCCGATGATGTATGATGCGTATCACCATATTTTAAATATTTCAAATCCAAAAGGCGCGTTGACCAAATATAATATTGTCGGATACCTTTGTGAAACCGATAATTTTGCAGAAGATAGGATGTTGCCCGAAATTTCGGAAGGTGATATTTTAGGTTTTTTGAATGCTGGCGCGTATGGCATCACAATGGCGAGTAATTACAATGGTCGTTATCGACCTGCGGAGGTGATGATTCATCAAGGCAAAGATTATTTGGTCAGGAAACGGGAAGACATGGAATATATTTTGTTAAATCAAGTTCAAAGCGTTAATTTTGAAACCAATGGTCAAATTGAAGATGAAACCCATGAATTGGATCCTGCTTTGCGGGCTGATGGCAAGTTGTACCGCGAACTCGCCGCAGAGGACTCCATCTAAACAACCGATGCTTGTTTTTGGAGATGGTTTTGTACAAAAATTGCGTCAAAAACGCAGTGTACAGAATGAAATATTGCGCATGAAGGATACGACCTATAATTATTTCTTTTTATTGCGGCATGCGGAAAAGGATAGTTTGGGTAATTTGAGTGCGACAGGACACGCAAGAGTTGCGCAATTGCCTCAAATATTTCAAAATATTAAATTCGACCGCATTTTTTCGACGGACGTTTCGCGTACGAAAGCAACCGCTATGACGGTTTGCGAAGCGCAAAAAAAACCGTTGGAATTATACAAAAAAGAGCATCAAAAAGCATTGATGGAGCAATTGATGCAAAAAAGAGGTCAGAAAATTTTGATTGTAGGGCATTCTAATACGATTCCGTCTCTCCTAAATGTTTTCAAAAAAGCAGAAAAGCCTGATTTTCAACAACTTGGAGATAATGAATTTGATAAATTGTTTTATGTGCGTAGCAGTGCGATAGGTCAATCCGAGATTGAAGTTTTTGAATATTGATTTAAATCCAAAGAAAATTTTGTTTCTTTGCGCTCCTTTTAATAAACTTTTGCTATTGAAACCAAAAATAAAAATAATATGAGTACCTTATCCACCCGATACGCACCTGCCGATATTGAAAACAAATGGTATCAACATTGGCTTCAAAAGGGCTATTTCCACTCTGAACCGGATGAACGTGAGGCATTTAGCATCGTCATCCCGCCGCCGAATGTCACAGGCGTATTACATATGGGACATATGTTGAATAACACTATTCAAGATACCTTGATTCGCAAAGCGCGTTTGGATGGTAAAAATGCTTGTTGGGTTCCGGGAACAGACCATGCGAGTATTGCCACAGAAGCCAAAGTCGTAAAGTGGTTGCGGGCGGAGAAAGGATTGAAAAAATCGGATCTTACGCGAGAGGAATTTTTAAAATATGCTTGGCAATGGACGGATAAATACGGGGGCATTATCTTGGAACAATTGCGCCGATTGGGTTCGAGTTGCGATTGGGAACGCACCGCGTTTACGATGGATGAAGTGCGTTCACAAGGCGTTTTGAAAGCCTTTGTGGATTTATACCATTCCAACAAATTGTATCGTGATTTTCGTATGGTGAATTGGGATGTGGAGGCAAAAACGGTTTTAAGCAATGAAGAAGTGATTCATGGGGAGGAGCAAGCGCAGTTATATCACGTTTTTTATAAAGTAGAAGGTAGTGAAAATGAAGGCGTTACGATTGCGACGCAACGTCCTGAAACGATTCCGGGCGATACGGCGGTTGCAGTACATCCGAAAGACCCGCGTTATGCGCATTTGAAAGGCAAAAAATTGATTGTCCCAATGGTTCATCGGGCAATACCTGTCATTTTTGATGAATATGTGGATAGGGAATTTGGAACGGGTGCATTGAAAGTGACTCCTGCACATGACCCGAATGATTATGATTTGGGCAAAAAACATGGTTTAGAAACGATTGATATTTTGAATGATGATGGTTTTTTGAATGAAAAAGCGGGTGTTCCCGAACTCATTGGAAAAGAACGTTTTATAGCGCGTAAGATGACTAAAAAGTTGTTGGAAGCAGAAGGTTGTTTGGTTAAAATCGAAGATTATAAAACTAAAATTGGTCGTTCTGAGCGCACAGGTTCGGTTGTGGAACCCAAATTGTCGTTGCAATGGTATGTCAATATGAAAGCATTGGCAAAACCTGCGGCAGAGGCGGTTGAAAAAGATGAAATAGAGTTTTTTCCGAAGCAATTTAAAAATATGTATCGGTCTTGGATGGACGGGATTCGGGATTGGTGTATTTCGCGGCAGTTGTGGTGGGGACATCGGATTCCTGCTTGGTATCTTGGAAATGATATTTTTGTGGCATTGACGGCGGAAGAAGCATTGGCGCAAGCCCAATCTAAAACGGGCAATAATTCCTTGACTATCAATGATTTACGTCAAGAAGAAGATGTTTTAGATACTTGGTTTTCGTCTTGGTTGTGGCCCATTACGGTTTTTGACGGGTTTAATCCTGATTCAAAAGATTTCAACTATTATTATCCGACGAGCGTTTTGGTGACAGGTTGGGACATTATTTTCTTGTGGGTTGCGCGGATGGCGATGGCGGGTTATGAATGGAAACAGGAATTGCCGTTCAAAAACGTCTATTTTACGGGCATGGTACGCGACATCAATCGCAAAAAAATGTCTAAATCCTTGGGCAATTCGCCTGATGCGCTGGCTTTATTGGATTTGTACGGGGCAGATGGGGTTCGATTTGGCATGTTGGCGACTGCGCCTGCGGGTGGCGATTTGATTTTCGACGCACCTTACAATGCTGCTACCAAAACCACTGAAAATACGAGTGCGTTATGCGAACAAGGTCGGAATTTTTGCAACAAAATGTGGAATGCGTCCCGACTCATCAAAGGTTGGAACGTAGATGAGCAATTGCCTACGCCTGCGAAAAATGAATTAGCAAGACGCTGGATTACCCATAAAAAACGACAAGTTTTAGTTGAAATTGAGGAAAATTTCAAACAATTTAGATTATCGGAAGCGTTGATGACGCTGTATAAATTTATTTGGGATGATTTCTGTTCATGGTATTTGGAAATGATTAAACCTGATTATGAACAACCCATTGATGCTAAAACATTGGAAACGGCGATTGATATATATGATGATTTAATGATTATGTTGCATCCCTTCATGCCATTTATCACGGAGGAGATTTATCATCAATTGAAACGGCGTACCAAAGATTGCATTATTTCCAAATATCCTAAAACGGGTCGAATCAATGCCGATTTGTTACACGCAGTGGAATCTGCAAAAGGAATCATTGTCAAAGTACGCGAAATTCGCAATAATAAAGGTTTGAAACAACGAGAATTATTGGATTTATACGTTCAAAAATCAGATTTTTCAAAAGATTTGTTGGAAATGGATGGGATGAAATCCATGATTTTGAAATCTGCCGTTTTGACCGATGTACAAATTATTGAACAAGAACCTGCTAATTCAGTTTCGTTTATCGTTGGTACGGACAAATTTTATTTGGTTTTAAAAGAAGAAATTGACGTAGAAGTGGAACGGGCGAAGATTTTTCAAGCATTGGAAAATGCACGCGGCTTTTTGCGTTCTGTAGAAGTTAAACTGAATAATCAAAAATTTGTGGCAAATGCGGCGGCGGCTGTCTTGGCAAAAGAACGCCAAAAATGGGCAGATGGACAAGCACGCGTGGCGATTTTGGAAGAAAGTTTGGCAAAATTGAACTGATAA
>JAAFJT010000038.1 GCA_013298955.1 Chitinophagales bacterium | reverse complement strand
GCTTCGGTTCAGTATCGTTTAAAAGTCAGTTGTTCTTACAGCAATGAAGTGACTTATGGAAATGTATTGAGCGTTGCAGTCAATACGCCGCAATATGCTTCGATTCCATATGTGCAAGATTTTGAAAGCTGGATGACCCAATGTGCATCAGGTACCGCCTCGAATGATGCGCCCGATACCTATTGGTATGCAACGCCTACCACAGGTAATACTTCTTGGAGACGGAATGACCAAGGCGCAAATGCGGTATGGGGTTCCAATTTTGGTAGTTATACGCCTGCCTCCACATCAGGCAGCTATTCAGCGCGTTTTCACTCCTATGATGGCGCGAATGGTAGCAAAGGTAGCTTAGATTTTTATGTCAATTTAAGTCGTTCAGGCGATAAATTGTTTGCATTTGACTATATTAATGCGAGTGGAACGGATGTTTTGAAAGTCCAATTATCCACAGATGCTGGTACGACTTGGACGACTTTGGAAACCATTGCAACCGCGACCACATGGATACGCAAATCTTATACTTTATCAACGACTTCGACAACAGCCGTTTTGCGTTTGGAAGGAACGGCAGATTTTGGTTTTTCAGATATTGGTGTTGATAATTTGATGGTAGTGGGTTCTTGTGTGGGCGCACCCAGTGCAGGTACTGCGCCAACAGCGTTTGCTTGTGGAGGCACGAGTACGTTTTTAGCACCCACAGGCGTGACGATTGACGCAGGTTCGACTTACCAATGGGAACAATCAACCAATGGTACGATTTGGACGATTGCAACAGGAACGGCAAATGGACCGACTTATATAACCCCTGTTTTGAATGCGGATTCTAAATATCGGTTGAAAGTAAAATGTGGTTATTCAGGCGATTCGGCTGTTGGAAATGTCATCAATGTTTTGATAACGGCTCCAATCCCTGCGGTTTTACCCTTCAGCGAAAGTTTTGAAAGTTGGATAACGCAATGTGCCAGAGGCTCGTTTTCTTCGGACGCACCCAGTGCGGCTTGGTTGGTGAAACCCGTTTCAGGTGCAACCAGCTGGCGGCGTTCCGACCAAGGACAATCTACGGGTGGTTGGGTCAGTTTAGCTGGGGCATACACGCCTGTATCGTCTGCGGGCAGTTATTCAGCACGCTTTAATGCTTATAATGCACCTACGGCAGGACAAGGAACGATGGATTTATACATTGACTTATCCGCGCCGGGCGCAAAAGAAATGGCATTTGACTACATTAATACGAGTGGAACGGATACGTTACGCGTATTGCTTTCTGAAAATGGCGGTAGTTCTTTCAGACCGATTGGCACTACCTTGAAAACAGCCGCTACTTGGACGCGCCAATTCATTCATTTGACTTCTACTTATGGTTACGCCATTATCCGTTTTGAAGCCACTTCTGATTTTGGTACAACGGATATTGGGATTGATAATTTGACGATTGCCGCAAGTTGCCAAACCGCCCCAGTTGCAGGAACGTTGCCTCCACAAACGGTTATTTGTCCCGGCACACGCCTCAATTTAACAGCAACAGGAGCTACTTTTGGACAAGGAATTGCTTATAAATGGGAATATTCCAAAGATGGTGGTAGAAGCTGGCAAACAGCAGCCAACGCTGCAAGTACTTATTACTCAACGGATTCGATTGTTTCAACAACCCTTATTCGCATGACGGTTGGTTGTGGCAATAACAGCATGAGTACGCAAACGAATACGATGACCGTATTGACGTTGGCTCCCCAAACGGTTCAATTGCCTTATACGCAAGATTTTGAAACTTGGGCTACTCAATGTGCCAGAGACGGAGCAAGCAATGATGCACCTGCGTTGGAATGGTTGAATACGCCTTCTGTGGGCGAAGCATCTTGGCGGCGCGAAGACCAACAAGCAACAGGACGTTGGACGAATGTAACGTTAGGAACTTACAGCCCTGCTTTTACGACAGGGGCGCATTCGGCTCGTTTCCACTCGTACCAAGCAGCTACGGGCGCGATTGGAAATTTAGATTTATTTGCAGACTTGTCAGGAGAAGGTCAAAAACGAATTTCATTTGACTATGTGAATACAAGTGGTTCGGATTCGCTTAAAATGTTGATTTCGACCGATAATGGGCTTACATTTAGCCTTATTGGTGGAGCTGGTACGTCCGCAACTTGGTCTAACAAAGTATTTACAACCAACGCAGCAGGCATAGCTATCATTCGTTTCAATGCTAAAAGTGATTTTGGCGTATCGGATATAGGCGTTGATAATTTGAAAATCGTAGCGGTACCGAATGCAGGCGTTACGGTGGCAGCTCAAACGGCGGTTTGTCGGCGCAATAATGTGAATGTATCGTTGAGTGCGGCTTCTACGCATGTTTCTCAACGGTATCAATGGCAATCTTCGGCGGATAGTGCGGTTTGGAACAATATTGCGGGCGCAAATGCGGCTGTTTATCAAACGACTCAAAATTATACAACGTTCTATCGTTGTCGAGTGGCTTGTGATACTGTGAATGCGTTTTCAACCCCTGTCAAAGTCACTACGGATACAACGGCTACTTTGCCAACGCCTTCGATTACGTCTAATGGTGGGTTGAATTTGTGTCAAGGCGATAGCGTAAAATTGACGGCGCGAACAGGCATTGCATTCAAATGGAATACTGGTTCAAGCGATTCTACGTTGGTTGTGCGGACAACAGGCACTTATCAAGTGATGGTATCGAATGCCGCAGGTTGTAATGCAACGGCTACGACTTTGATTATCGTTAATCCAATACCAACGGCTTCTTTTTCAGCAACGATTGGGGGCAGTAATGTTGCATTTACGAATTTATCAGGTGGTGGTAGTACGTATAATTGGAGTTTTGGCAATGGTCAAACTTCGACTGCAACGCATCCAACAACCGCTTACACTGCAAATGGCAACTATACGGTCACGTTAACGACGACAAATGCAGCAGGTTGTAGAGCCATTTCGACTCAGCAGATTCGGTTAACCCGAGTGGGTGCATCGGATATTGACAATGCGTTGAAAGTGACGATGGCTCCCAATCCAGTCTCTGATAACCTAATGATTCGTTTTGAAGATACGAATTTGGTTTTCAAAACGGGTGATTATATCAGCGTATTGGATGCACTCGGCAAAGAAGTTTTCCGAACGGCATTGACCGATAAAACGTTGAATATCAATACCAGTAATTGGAATACAGGAATTTACATCATTCACGCACAAGTGAATCATCGTAAAATCGGTTTACAAAAAATCGTAAAAATGGATCAGTAGAATACTAAACCTTTGGAGGGTTTCAAACCCTCCAAAGGTTATACAACATGCGTTTAAAACGTCGCTGGCAACTCATTCCTGCGACGTTTTTATTTTAACCCAATCTTATTTATCAAATTATGAATTACACAAATGTATTGTACCACAAAGTCTTGAAACAAGGATACGTGTTACAAAATTCGCAACCCCATCATTGCAAGGATTTAGAAAAATTGCAAAAAATCGTTTTTCCAACCCTTGCTGAGGATGAAATTATGCGCGAAAGACATTACTTAAAACATATCGAACTTTTTCCAGCAGGGCAATTTGTACTCTTAGACGGGAACAAAGTCATTGGTATGAGTTCAACGATTCGCTATCATTATGCCTTAGAAGACCATACTTTTTTAGATATTTCGGAGGGATTGTGGATGACTTCACATGAACCTGATGGCGATTGGCTGTATGGGATGGATATTGGAGTGCATCCTGCATATCGCGGGCAGGGTTTGGCACGCGCCATGTATCGCGCTCGACAAGAGACCTGTCATACTTTGGGTTTGAAGGGACAGTTAACAGTCGGTATGCTCAATGGTTATCACAACCACCAACACAAGATGACGGTTGATGCTTACTATCAAGAGTTACTTGCAGGTCGCCTAAAAGACCCAACTGTAAATGTGCAACAAAAAATTGGTTTTGAATGGATTCGCGTTATACACAATTACTTGCAAGACCCCAAATGTGGGAATGCAGGTCTTTTAATGGTTTTAGATGCTTCTAAAAAAGTATAACTGAACGAGAATCAGCAAGGAAGTATTTGTTTGCTTTTTGATAAAAAAGCAAACAAATACTTCCTTGCTAAAAATCCCCTATTCTTGATTCAAAAAAAATTACCCTCTTTTTTGCACAAAAGCCGTCAGTTCAGCTTCGGAGACAAGGCGATTACCCACATACGCCGTACCGCGCATCAACGCAATACCCCGCCGCATCGGTGATAACAATTCCATTTTAATCACCATCGTATCTCCCGGAAAGACTTTATCTCTAAATTTACCGCCGTCAATTTTCAAAAAATAAGTATCCCAAATTTCTCCATCTGGAATATCTTGTAAAACGAAAAGTCCACCCGTTTGTGCCATCGCTTCCAATTGTAACACGCCCGGAAACACAGGATTACCCGGAAAATGTCCTTGAAAAAACGGTTCATTCATAGTCACATTCTTAATACTTACAATATAATTTTTATTGACTTCCACCACTTTATCGACTAAAAGGAAGGGATAACGATGTGGTATTTTTTTCATAATCGCATTCACATCCATCACCGATTTAAGATTAGGGTCGTATTTAGGCACTTCTTGAATCTTCTTCCAATCCAAATATTCTTTTTTCAATAATTTGGCAAAAGCCACATTTGCCGTATGTCCAGGCTTCGACGCAACAATTTTACCTTGAATCGGTTTCCCAACCAATGCCAAATCACCAATCACATCCAACAATTTATGTCGAGATGGCTCGTTTTCAAAACGCAATTGAGCCGTATTTAAAACCCCCGCTTTTGAAATTTCAAGGGTTTTCTTGCCCAATTTAGTTGCCAAAGCACTTAATTCCACTTGGGACATGGCTTTTTCGGCAATCACCACTGCATTATCCAAATCGCCGCCTTTGATAAGGTTTTGCGCCAACAATTTTTCCAAATCATGCACAAAGGTAAAAGTGCGCGCAGGAGCAATCTCCGTAGCATACTGTTCCAACGACTTCATGCGCGCATATTGTTGTCCCAAAACAGGCGAATCAAAATCAATATTGGCAGTTACATTGAACGTCGTATCGGGCAAAGCCAATAATTCCGTATCCGTTGCTTCGTCTCGATAGATAATTGGATGTGTTATCACAAAATATTCGCGTTCCGCGTCTTGCGCCACAATCCCAGCACTCAACAATGCTTTTACAAAAGGGGCGGCACTACCATCCAAAATAGGGACTTCAATCGCATTGATTTCCATCAAAACATTGTCAATTTCCAGCCCTCTGAGCGCGGAAAGGGCATGCTCTATCGTTGAAACTTGCGCTATACCTTGTTGAATCGTCGTATTATAACGCGTCGAAACGACTTTACTACAATCGCATGGAATCACAGGCGAACCCTGCAAATCCACTCGTTGGAATTTATAACCGAAATTAACTTCTGCGGGCTTGAACGTGAGCGTCGCAACAACGCCTGTATGCAATCCCACTCCCGAGACCGTTACAGGTTGTTTGAGCGTACATTGTTTCATCTGAGGGTGCTATTTAGGTTTGGCGAACGGTGCCAAACGCACAATTAGAGTAATATTTTAAGCTGCAAAGCTAATGAAGCCTGTGAACTGTTGTATGTTTTTTAAATAAATTTTATTTTAATAATAATTTAAATAATAAAAAAGCACTTTTTGACAAATTTTATTTGTCAAAAAGTGCTTTTTTAGCGAAAATACGCTAAATAAGTTATTGTTTTTTAAGCCTCAAAATCGAGATTCATTCTGATTTTAAAATCTTTGGGCAAATAATTATTAATGCGATGATTTAAAACCTTCATCCATCCCAAATTCAACCCTTCATATCGCGCCAAATACCAGCCTTGTGGTGGCATTTCGGTCAAAGTCGGACTTTCTTTTTTTAAGAAAAACAAGGCTTGTTCCCGATTCAAATCAACATAGGGGCGTTTTTTAGAAATCGCGGTGCTTAACGCCAATTCATGAGTGGGTATAAAATCTTGTCCTTTAAAAATACCCATTTCCAAACCAAAACCATGAAAAGGCAAAATATGGGTGATTTGTTTCAATAAATCTTGTTGTGTTTTCAAGAAACAAACAATTTGCCCTGTTGGTTTTTGAAAAAAATCAAACTCATGAGGCTTATCCAAATACGTTTTTAATACTTCAATTTGCTTAATAGGCACTTTTGCCAAATTTTTAAAATCAAAAACCGTTTTTTTTGAAATTTTAGAAGGCTTTTCCATTGAAATTGTTTTTTTCAAAACACTTACAAAAAAACCTTCTCCTTGCACTCGATGCGGATAAAATTGATACCCAAAAATGGATTGCCCCGTTTTTTCGATACCTTTTTGTTGCTCTACAATGCCCCAATCTGGGTTCAATTCAAGAGGACAAGAGGTTAATCCAAAGTTTTCACATAACCATAGACAATTATCCATGTTCTCAAAATGGTTATAGGTACACGTCGAATATAACAAAATTCCATCTGTTTTCAACAAATGAACCGCATTTGCCAAAATCCGCTTTTGTCGTGCGGCGCAAGTTGCCACATTTTCGGGCGACCATTGTTTAATCGCATCAGGGTCTTTGCGAAAAAGCCCTTCACCGCTACAAGGCGCGTCAGTCAAGACCACATCAAAGCGATTTTCCAACCCATTTTTCAAAACATCGGTATCATATCGCAACGCATGCACATTCGGATACCCCCATTTTTGAATATTTTCTTTTAAAATATCAAACCGATTTTTAATCACTTCGTTTGCCAAAATAACGCTTTCATCCGAAACGACATCGGCTAACAAAGTCGTTTTGCCACCCGGTGCGGCACATAAATCAATGATTGATAATGGTTTATCAATATCAACACTTTGACATAAGGCTTCTGCAATAAACATACTACTCGCCTCCTGCACATAATACGCGCCCGCATGAAAAGCAGGGTCAAGCGTAAAAACAGGGCGTTTCGGCAGATAAACGCCTTGTGGATGCCAAGCAATCGGTGTTTGTGCGGCAGGAATCGGAATCCTTTTTTTGCGATTATAACGAATGGATACAGGCGCATTGCTTGTTAAAGCGGCTTCCAAATCAGCATATTGCTCGCCTAATTGTGCTTTTAAAGCATTTTGAAAGGCAAGTGGTAAAGCATGTAACATATTGAATATCAATATTTTTTTTATTTTTCAAACAATTATCAAGGTTTTGAGGTTTTTATACTTTAAAATTGGCGTAAAATTATTCAAAAATGGCTTATAAAAGTTTAAAAGAAGCAGCACTGGACTTAGAAAAAACCAATCAATTGCGGCGCATTCGCATGGAAGTCGATCCCCATTTAGAAATGGCGGAAATTCATCGCCGCGTTTACGAAGCAGGCGGACCTGCATTACTTTTTGAAAAGGTCAAAGATTCTCCTTTTCCCGCTTTGAGCAATTTGTACGGTACACCGCAACGAACTGATTTTTTATTTCGACACACTATTAAACAGGTCGAAAAAGTGATTCAGTTGAAACTGGACCCCAGTGATTTTTTAAAAAAGCCTTTTCATTATGCCTCTGCTCCTTTCACCGCCCTCAAAGCATTGCCTTTGCGCGTTCCTTTTCGTTGGTCTCCAATGTCTTATGGCACCACTACGATTGATAAATTACCACAAATCAAATCTTGGCAAATGGATGGAGGAGCGTTTATCACTTTACCACAAGTCTATACAGAAGACCCTGAAAAAAAAGGCATTTTGGGCAGTAATATTGGCATGTATCGCATTCAACTCTCTGGAAATGAATATAATTTAAATGAAGAAATAGGTTTACATTATCAAATCCATCGCGGTATTGGCGTTCACCATGAAAAATACAATCGGTTGAATGAGCCTTTTCGTTGTTCTATTTTTGTAGGAGGTCCGCCGAGTCATGCTTTGGCTGCTATTTTTCCATTACCAGAAGGTTTGCCAGAGGTCACTTTTGCGGGCATGTTGAACGGAAGGCGTTTCCGATATTCAAAACAAAATGAACATGTAATCTCCTCAGATGCAGATTTTTGCATCACAGGAACCATTTTAAGAAACACTAAAAAACCAGAAGGTCCCTTTGGAGACCATTTAGGCTATTACAGTTTAAAACACGATTTTCCTGTGATGCGCGTTGAGCAGGTGTATCATCGACGCGATGCGATTTGGCATTTTACGGTTGTTGGTCGTCCGCCTGCGGAAGATTCGTCTTTTGGTTACATGATTCACAAATTAGTGAAACCGTTGACTCCCCAAGAGTTTCCGGGTGTGACGGAGATTCACGCTGTTGATGCAGCAGGAGTGCATCCTTTGCTGTTAGCGATTGGAAAAGAGCGATATATGCCCTTCCGCGAGCGCAAACCCGAAGAAATTTTGACGATTGCCAACCGCATTTTGGGTTCTGGACAAACTTCCTTAGCCAAATTTCTGATTATTGCCGCAGAAGGCGATGCTTCTGATTTGACAACCAAAGATATTCGTCTTTTTTTCAATCATTTTTTGGAACGAGTGGATTGGACACGCGATTTACATTTTCAAACCCGAACGACGATTGACACCTTAGATTATTCGGGTTCGGGTTGGAATGAAGGCTCCAAAGTGGTGATGGCGTGTTGTGGCGCACCGCGCAGAACGCTGAAAGCGGTTCTACCGACGCATTTCACCTTGCCCGAAGGGATGGATCATCCTAAATTTATCCAACAAGGCATTTTAGCGATTCGTTGCCCCCCTTTTTTAGAAGCGATTGAAGCCCATAAACAAGCAGAAACCCTTTGCAAATATTTAGAAAATTTTGATTTGCGCCATATTCCCTTGATTATCATGGTGGATGACAGCGATTTTGCAGTTGCCACCGTCAATAATTTTGTTTGGGTGACGTTTACCCGTGCCAATCCTTCGCATGATTTACATGGTGTCGGCGCGTTTACGCTGTTTAAACATTGGGGTTGTCGGGGTTCATTGGTTATTGATGCCCGCGTGAAGCCGCATCACGCGCCAGAATTGATTCCAGATGCGAAAGTGGTGGCAAAGGTTGACCAATTATTTGCCAAAAATGGAGCATTGGCAGGACTCATTTAGCCTTATTTTTACGTTTTCTGACAATTTGTGTATCCATCATATAAATCCAAGTTTAAAAATTAATTTTGCGCCGCAATTTATGCAATAATCCATTTTAGTTAACCAATTATGTTTAAATTCAAACAAATTTTATTATTTTCTTGTTTTTTGAATCAAATTGCGGCACAAACAGATACAGTTTCGCCAGTTACGGACTTGCAAGAAGTCATGATTCAAGAAAATCGGCTTCAAATGCCCCTTTCTGCTGCGACACGCAGTATTCAAATCATCAGCAAAGCGCAAATTCAACAAATGCCGGCATTAAGTCTTGCAGAAGTGTTGAGTTTTGTGGCAGGTTTGGACATTCGACAACGCGGGATTCATGGGATTCAAGCAGATGTCAGTGTACGCGGCGGCACTTTTGACCAAACCTTGATTTTACTCAACGGTGTGAAATTAGCAGACCCGCAAACGGGGCATCACGCCTTAAATTTGCCGATTGATTTGAACAATATTGAGCGCATTGAAATTTTAAAAGGCGGTGCAGCTCGTATTTTTGGTCAAAATGCCTTTGCAGGTGCGATTAATATTGTGACCAAAGTGGCACAAGAAGGCGCGGCAACGATTGGTTTGATGGGAGGGGATTACGCTACTTGGGGTTTGAAAGCAGGTATTAGCCTCCCGATGAAGGATTTTTACCATCAATTGACGCTTTCAACAGAACGTTCTAATGGTTATCGCTCCTACAATAGTGATTATCAATTGGATAATTTGTTTTATCAAGCCCAATGGAAAATTGCTGGTCGGGATTTGAATATTTTGTCGGGCATCACGACGCGCAAGTATGGTGCCAGTGGTTTTTACGCACCAAAAGACACGAGTAGCGAATATGAAGCCACTCAAAGCAGTTTTGTAGCCATTGATATGCCTTTTGAAGCGGGGGCATGGACGATTAAACCGCGTGTTGCTTGGCGCAAACATGAAGACGATTATCAATATTATCGCTACGCGCCAGACCGTTATCGCAACCAAACCAAAAGCAATGTGTTGACCGCAGAATTGCAAACGAGTTATAAAAGTGCGTATGGAACCACTGGATTAGGTTTAGAAATGAACCAAACTTGGTTTGAAAGCACCCGTTTGGATACGCATCAGCGCGCTCAATGGAGTTTATTTGCGGAACATCGATTCGTTTGGAAGGATTGGACGCTTACGCCGGGCGTTTTATTAACGAACTATTCCGATTTTGGCAATCATGCCTTTCCGGGCGTTGATTTGGGTTATCAAGCGGGTCCCAATTGGCGTTTTTTTGCTAATTATGGTGCGTCTTATCGCGTTCCAACTTATACCGATTTGTATTTTAAGAATGCTGCTAATGATGCAAATCCTGTTTTAAAACCCGAAAAAGCCGATAATTATGAATTGGGTTTGAAATACCAAGCAGGTGAAATCACGGGGAGCCTTGCTTTTTTTCGGCGAGATGGTTACAATATCATTGACCGAACCAAAGATTCGGTACATCATAAATGGTTGCCGACCAATTTAAGTTTGTTAAAAACAGAAGGATTGGATTTTTATTCGGAATGGCATCCTTCGGCACCCCCTCAGTTCGCTTGGATAAAAAGTATTTCCTTATCAGGCACCTATTTAACCAAAACCACTTTGGAAAAACCCGTTGCGTTATCGCGTTACGCGTTTGACCAACTGAATTGGCAAATTAATGTAGGCGTACATCATGCGATTTGGAAGCATCTGTCTCAAAATATCCGAGTTCGGTATCTGGATAGAGCCAACTTGCCCGATTATACGGTTGTGGATTTGAAGTGGTTTTGGATTCAAAATCAATGGAATCTATATCTTCAAATGACCAATTTGCTCAATAGAGCCTACACGGAAAGCAATGGGATTCCAATGCCGCAACGATGGATTTCTGGGGGCGTTTCGTATCGGTTGAAGTATTGATGATAAGCGTTTAACAACTGTTAAACGCTTTATACTTTGCGTCTGATACTATTGTAACACGGATGACCGGATGACGCGGATGGCTCGGATTCGCACGGATTTTTTTTTTAATTTATCGTAACTATACTTTGCGTCGGGTGGTTTTGGGATACAATGGGAACGCGGATAACACGGATTGGGCGAATGTTCACGGATTTTTCCTGAATTGGGCACTGAATTTCAAAAAAAATCCGTGCGAATCCGCCCAATCCGCGTCATCCGCGTTCCAATGGTATCCAAAACCACCCGATGCAAAGTATACTTAGCTGAATTAGGAATTAAGGATTCATTTAAATTCCCTCATTCCTACTTCAAATAGCGTTATGGTGCGCTATCGCATTAAAGTCACATCGCCTTTGATAATTTCCGTATGACCATCAATATACAAGACTTCTGCCCAAAAAACATAAACGCCGACGGCAGCTTGTTTTCCATTAAAAAATCCATTCCACCCCACATCTTCGGAAGCAGGATATACTTTTGGAGCTTGAAAAACGAGTTCGCCCCACCTATCAAATACTTTCAAATCCTTAATTTCAACGACTGTTTTGCCGCCATACACCGTAAAATGGTCATTTTTAGCATCATTATTCGGTGAAAAAATGTTCGGCGCGTAAACATCATTCCCACGACGTACCAAAACGGTAGTTGAAGCAGTCCGTTTACAACCTAACGAATCAATCGCCGTTACCGAATAACTCGTCGATTCGTAAGGACGCAACATCGTATCAAGATGGCGCAATCGAGTATCACTCCAAAAAAAAGTATCCAATACATGATTGCTCCGAATCCATAATCGAAAACTATCCCCAAAATTCAATTCCACAGGGTCTGGCAATTTCAACAGAAAACTATCTGGATTCCGCAAATAAATGGTGCTTTCGTGAAAACAATTTTTAGCATCCAAGAGTCGGAGCGTATAAAGCCCGCCTGATACGTTATTAATAAAAACTTGATTTTTAAAGAGTTCATTATCAAGCACTAACGAATAGGGCGGTGTTCCGCCATGAGCATAATTCAAGGAAATAATCCCATCTTTGCCATTGTGACAACGCGGCGAGGTGAGTTGATACGCAACAGAATCGGGCGCAGGCACGATTACAATATCCACTTCATCCGAAACCGTACAAGCATCGGTTGCCACAATCTGCACATTATAACGCGTCGAAACGGTCGGATGAACCACCACCACTGAATCCGTACTAATGGTCACACCATTTTCCATCCACGTATAAACGCAATTCGGGCAACGCGGTATCGTTGCATCCAAGCGAATCGCTGCATTTTTACACAAAAAAGTATCATTTCCAATGTCAACATCAAAAACACATCGAATTTTGGCAATCCACATATCATTATATTTGCCAAAACCAGGGTGAAAAACACCTCTTGCGTCTTCCGATTTTTCAAAACCCCTATCTGAACTGGAAAAACCACCGATTACAAACGTCTTATCAGGCAATTGCAACAACACTTCAGGATTGTCATTGCCTGCACCGCCAATGCTCCTATCCCAGACTTTATTGCCATTTTTATCCAAATACATAAACCAATAATCGTTGCCACCGCGCAATGTATCCGTTTTGACCCCACTTTTCGGCGAATTAGATACGCCGCCAACGATGGAATAACCAGTAGAATTTTGGAATAAAACGGTTGCGTCATCATCATTTTTACCGCCATACGTTTTTTCCCAAAGCAAATCGCCAAAGGGATTGATTTTCAAAACCCAATAATCGCGCTGTCCCCAATTGCGAGAACGCTTATTGCCAACACTTTGGGAAGAATCCGATTGGGTACTGCCACATAACAATATATTGCCGTCAGGTGTAAGCCGAATATCTTTCAATTCATCCTCGTTATTGCCGCCATAGGTTTTGTCCCAAATTCGATTCCCATTTCTATCAATTTTAAGAATCCAAATATCTGTGAAACCTGCACCATAATTTTCACCCGACTTATCAAATCCAGCAGGGGAATCGCTGTTAGAACCCAACAAGAAATTGCCGTCAGGCAAAGCCACAATCGCTTTCGGATAATGGTCACGCCCAATCCCACCGTAACTTTTATCCCATAATTTAGTGCCTCGTGCATCAATTTTCACCAACCAAAGGTCATTTCGACTCGCCAAAGCCGCCGAATCAGTGATGCTTGGATCCTTACGCAAATCATCCGATTTATCACCACTGCGATTGGAATTGGAATGTCCGTAAATTAAATAACCGCCATCCGAACTTTCTACGGCGGTAAATGCGACATCATCCGCACCACCACCATAACTTTTTTCCCAAACCAATGCCCCATCTGGTCGAATTTGAACCACCCAAAAATCAGAATTGCCTTTATTCAAGGACGTTTTATCCCCACTCGGCGTAGAATAAGATTGCCCAATCAACAAATATCCTTCTGGATTTTGAATAATTTTCCAACATCTATCCAATATATTACCGCCATATCGCTTATCCCAAAGTTTGATACCCAAACTATCGGTGCGGACAACCCACATATCGCCTCGAAATCGACCTTCATCTGTGGTATCTCGAGAGGCTTGCGACACATCACCGCCTTGTTTTGACAAGGTTTGACCCGCAAAAATGAACCCGCCATCCTGCGTTTGAATGCCCGAATGCAGTTCTTCAAAATCAATACCGCCATAAGTCCTATCCCATGCAGGACGGGGTTGCGCTTGGAGCATGCCGTAAATTAGCCCAAAAACAAGCGTTAAAAGGGAGGTTTTTTTGTATATGTTATGGTTCATAGACTTTGAGCGCGATTTTTTTGAATTCCAACTCAAAACGGTGCATTTGAAAAGAATGGTTTATGTGGGTCGTTTTTTAACAAAAGAATCTTGTCATTGCGGATAAATTGGAACGCGGATGACACGGATAGGGCGAATTTTCACAGATTTTTTCAAATAAAAAAATCCGTGAAAATTCGCCCTATCCGTGTCATCCGCGTTCCAATCTATCCGCTATCCGCTAATCATTCAATTTCAATACTTCCAAAAAGGCTTTTTGCGGCACTTCTACATTACCGATTTGACGCATTTTCTTTTTACCTTCTTTTTGTTTTTCCAATAATTTGCGCTTCCGCGAAATATCACCCCCATAACATTTCGCTGTTACATCCTTGCGTAAAGCCGAAATCGTTTCCCGTGCAATGATTTTTGCCCCAATCGCTGCTTGAATCGCTATCACAAATTGTTGACGCGGCAACAAATCTTTCAATTTCATACACATTTTCCGTCCGATATACTCGGCTTTCGTCCGATGCACGAGTGCGGAAAGCGCATCTACATTTTCGCCATTGAGTTTAATATCCAATTTGACCAAATCGGATGCCCGATAATCCAATCGCGCATAGTCAAACGAAGCGTAACCGCGTGAAATGGATTTCAATTTGTCGTAAAAATCAAAAACAATCTCCGCTAACGGCATTTCAAAGGTTAATTCAACGCGCTGTGGGGTTAAATAAGTTTGTTTGGTCAAAATGCCCCGTTTATCCATGCACAAACCCATAATCGAACCGATATAATCAGGTTTTGTGATGATTTGAGCGCGAATATAGGGTTCTTCCACAAATTCTAACGAAGAAGGTTCTGGTAAATCATTGGGCGTTTTCACCATAAATTTCTCACTATCCTTTTTGGTCGATTTGGCAAAATAGGATACATTCGGAATCGTTGTAATAATATCTTGGTTAAACTCCCGAGAAAGGCGTTCTTGCACAATTTCCAAATGCAGCATGCCCAAAAAGCCACATCTAAAACCAAAACCCAATGCCACCGAACTTTCTGGCTCAAACGTCAACGAAGCATCATTCAGTTGCAATTTTTCCAAACTATCCCGCAAATCTTCAAAATCGTCGTTATCGATTGGATAAACACCCGCAAAAACCATTGGTTTAACGTTTTCAAACCCTTGAATGCCTTCTTTACAAAGATGTGTCAGTTTCGTAATCGTATCGCCGACCTTGATTTCTTTCACGTCCTTGATGCCTGTGATGATATAACCGACATCTCCTGCCATGATTTTATCACGCGGCAACAAGCCCATTTGCAAAATACCGACTTCATCCGCTTGATAATCTCTGCCTGTATAGAAGAATCGAATTTTATCATTTTTGGCAATCGTGCCATTCATCACTCGATAATAGGCAATAATGCCCCTAAATGGGTTGAAAACAGAATCAAAAATCAAACATTGCAATGCGCCATCAGGGTCGCCTTTAGGTGCGGGAATCCGTTCTACGACCGCACGCATGATGTCGGGAACGCCAATCCCCGTTTTGCCACTTGCCAAAATAATGTCCTCTTTTCGACAACCGACTAAATCCATAATTTGGTCTGACACTTCATCAATCATGGCACTTTCCATATCAATTTTATTGAGGATAGGAATGATTTCTAAATCGTGTTCAATTGCCAAATATAAATTGCTAATCGTTTGAGCTTGAATGCCTTGCGTTGCATCGACGAGCAATAGTGCGCCCTCACATGCCGCAATCGAACGCGAAACTTCATAGGAAAAGTCAACGTGTCCGGGCGTATCAATCATGTTAAAGACATATTTTTGCTGGTCGGTATGCAGATACACCATTTGGATCGCGTGACTTTTAATCGTAATACCGCGTTCGCGTTCCAAATCCATGTCGTCCAACGCCTGCGCCTGCATATCGCGTTGGGAAATCGTATTGGTAAATTCCAACAATCGGTCTGACAACGTGCTTTTGCCGTGGTCAATATGAGCAATGACACAAAAATTTCGGATGTTTTTCATGGCGCAAAGATAAATGTTTTCTTAGATTTGCGGCGATTGTGATTTTTTTTTTTTGAACCACAAACGGTACAAAATTATAGTTTAAATTTTAAAATTATGAGATGGAAATCAGTTCTTGCCAAACCTTTTGCGCATCATATCGCCCGAAAAGTAGCTGAATCAGCGGCAAATGCAGTCCGTTTACAAGATGATACGCTGAAAGCGTTGCTGCAAAAAGGGAACCAAACTGCTTTTGGACGAGACCATCAGTTTGCACAAATCAAAGATTATCAATCGTTTAAAGCCCATGTGCCGATTCGAGATTACGAAGGCTTGAAAACCTATGTGGAACGCATCAAACAAGGCGAATCGGATGTGCTTTGGGTGGGCAAACCCGAATATTTTGCGAAAACGTCGGGTACGACTTCTGGTTTGAAATACATTCCAATTACCAAAGAGAGCATTCCGAATCATTTTGGAACGGCTCGAAACGCGCTTTTCAATTATGCAGCGCAAACAGGCAATTTGAGTTGGATGGATGGCAAAGTGATTTTTCTGTCGGGCAGTCCTGAATTAGACGAGATTCATGGAATTAAAACGGGTCGTTTATCAGGGATTAGCAATCATTTAGTGCCTAATTGGTTGAAAGGCAATCAGTTACCGAGTTATAAAACGAATTGTATTGATGATTGGGAAACCAAAGTAGATGCCATTGTCCGCGAAACCGTAGGGCAAAACCTAACCTTGATTAGCGGGATTCCGCCTTGGGTGCAGATGTATTATGAGCGATTGTTGGATTATACAGGTAAAAAATACGTAAAAGAGGTGTTTCCTAATTTCTCTGTTTTCGTGTATGGCGGAGTCAATTTTGAACCGTATCGTTCCAAATTAGAATCGTTAGTGGGTGAAAAAATAGATTCGGTGGAAGTCTATCCTGCATCGGAAGGTTTTATTGCGTTTCAAGATACACAAGGCGATAAAGGGATGTTGTTGAATGTTCATTCTGGGATTTTCTTTGAATTTATTCCTGCACACGAGATTTTTAATGAAAATCCGACCCGCCTTTCCTTAGGGGAAGTCGAAAAAGGCGTGAATTATGCCCTCATTTTGAACAATAATGCGGGTTTATGGGGTTATAACATTGGCGATACGGTCGAATTTACGCATTTAAATCCGTACCGAATCATCGTAACTGGTCGCATCAAACATTTTATTTCTGCTTTTGGCGAACATGTTATTGGCAAAGAAGTGGATGAAGCGATGTTGAAAATTTCCAATCAAGAAAAGATTCAAATTGTAGAATTTCACGTCGCGCCCAATGTCATACCGCTTGAAGGCGGCTTGCCTTATCACGAATGGTTTATTGAATTTGATAAAATTCCGACGGATTTGAATCGTTTTACGAAATTATTGGATGCCGAAATGGTGCGTCAAAATGCGTACTACGAAGATTTGATTGCAGGTAATATCCTTAAAACATTGGTTATCAGACCCTTACAAAGAGATGCGTTTCGCAATTACATGAAATCACAAGGCAAATTAGGTGGACAAAATAAAGTACCACGTTTGGCAAATGATAGAAAAATTGCAACTGAATTGCGCTCTTTTTTGTACTAAGTTAAAAGTGATAAATCATTGATTACAAATGATTTATCACTTTTTGTTTTGTACTTAAAAACCTATTGCACCTTTTTTGTTTTGCACCAATTCTTGTCGCAAATCTGCCATGCGAATCGCTGTGATGGCTGCTTCGATGCCTTTATTGCCATGCTTGCCGCCTGCACGGTCAACGGCTTGTTGTTCATCATTGGTTGTCAAAAGTCCAAAAATGATGGGCTTATTGCTCGCTAAACCTAATTGTGTCAAACCGACTGCCACCGATTGATTGATGTAATCATCATGTTTGGTATCGCCTTTGATAACGCAACCCAAACAAATCACAGCATCCAATGTCGGATATTTATTCAACAATAGTTTTGCTGCAATGGGCAATTCAAAGGCTCCTGGCACTTGAATCGTATGAATATTCTTTTTTTTCGCCCCATTTTCGACCAATGTATGGTAGCAACCATCATACAACGTATGGGTGATTTTGGGATTCCAATCCGAAACCACCATGCCGAATACCATATCGTCTGCATTGGGTAATTTACTTGCGTCAAATTCGGAAAGATTTTTTAAATGACTTGCCATGTTAGTGGTTTAATTTTTAAGGGTAACTAATTGTTGGATTGCTAAATCTGTTTTTTCAAAATCAAAGGTTTTTAAAACGCGCTTCATTTTGGCATGAATCGCATCATTACACAAGTTGCCAAGACTGCCTTCGTGTGTATGCTGAATGGGTTTATCATAACTAAACGTTTGATTTTCAACCTGTTGCCCAACGATTCGATAGGCATCTCTGAAAGGTGTGCCATTCATCACCAATTCATTTACGGCTTCAACGGTGTATAAATACTTATATTTTGCGTTTTTCAAAATATGATTCTTTATTTTCAATTGTTGAACCATAAAATGCGTCATTTCCAAACACGATTTTAACGTCGCAATCGCAGGGAAAATGATTTCTTTCAATAATTGAAAATCTCGATGATAACCACTTGGCAAATTACTCGTCAACAACGCAACTTCACTTGGAAGGCTTTGTAAACGGTTGCATTTGGCGCGAATCAATTCAAAAACATCTGGATTTTTTTTATGCGGCATGATGCTACTGCCTGTTGTTAATTCGTCAGGAAGCGTCATAAAATCAAAATTTTGATTCATATACAAGCAAATATCCATAGCTAATTTGGCTAATGTATGTGCTACGGCAGCAATCGCAAAACTCACAAAATGTTCCGATTTGCCGCGCCCCATTTGTGCATGGACGACGTTATAATTTAAATCATCAAAACCTAATAATTCGGTCGTGCGTTGCCGATTCAAGGGCAACGAACCGCCATAACCCGCGCCCGAACCCAATGGATTTTGATTCACAATTTTATAAACGGCTTGCAATTGCAATAAATCATCTGTCAATGTTTCGGCATACGCGCCAAACCACAGTCCAAAAGAAGAAACCATTGCCGCTTGCAAATGCGTATAACCGGGCATCAGGACGGTTTGATATTTATCGCTTTGTTGCAACAATATTTTGGTTAAATCCGCTACTTGCTGGGTGATTTCGCGGATTTCCGCCCGAAAAAACAATTTTAAATCGACCAAAACTTGGTCATTTCGACTCCTGCCCGCATGAATCCGCTTGCCTAAATCGCCCAATTGTTGGGTCAATAAAAATTCTACTTGGGAATGAATGTCCTCTACTCCGTCCTCAATTGTCAACAAACCTTTGGCAGCTTGTTGGTGCATTTTTTGGAGCGCATTTTGAAGCGGCACTAAATCCGTTTTGGAAAGCAGCCCAACTTCTGATAGCATCACAATATGGGCTAACGAACCTTGAATATCATATTTTGCCAAAAAAAGATCCATTTCGCGGTCGTTTCCAACTGTAAAATCTTCCACATTTTGAGCCGTATTACTTTTGGAAGTTGTTTTTTGCCAAAGTTTCATTGAAAATTTTGTTTGATAAATAATTGGTAATGAAATGACATTAGGATAAATTGGAACGAAATGACATTAGGATAAATTGGAACGCGGATGACGCTGATTAGGCGGATTTTCACGGATTTTTTGGGTTTTATAATCGTTAGAAAAAATCCGCGAAAATCCGCCCTATCCGCGTCATCCGCGTTCCAATTTATCATTTATCCTAACTTATCTTGCTTCTAAGCATTTTAATAAATCTTGAATCACGTCCATATTGACAATTTCATAATCTTCAAAACCAGCACTCCATGCAACGCGTATCACATCTAATTCATTGTCTTTCAATATTTTAGGAGCCGTACCGACTAATTCACAGGTCGCTTTATAAATCGTATATTGACCCGATTGGTCTAACACGCCAATATCCGTTTTGGTATTCGAGAACGTACTCGTTTTGCCATTGATGAATTTAAAAGCAATCGGACTCCCTTTGTCCAACAAACCAAAAGTGCGTTGCGCATCCCGCGAAGCAATTTTAAAAATCAAATTCAAATACGTAAAACCACCTTGCACTTGCGACACTTGCGCTTCACACGCAATATAATCTTTATTGCCCATTGTCGCCCGCATAAAATCTTCGGTATGCGTAAACAACAATTGCCCTTTCAACACCTTCTTATATTGTCCTGTAAACGCATCTTTGCCGTCAAATTCAACAGCGCAAAGGCGGCTTGGAGGATTCAAAATCACATCTTTACTGGCATCATATTTCACAAATCGAGCTTGTGGCACTTCATTGGGAGCCTTTTTAGAACGATTTTGCTTTTTCGGGGTATCATTTTCATACTCATCATCATCCGTTGCGCTTTTGGATACAACCGTAGGCGGAGCAGTCGAAATAGTTGGAGGAACGACTATTGGTTTGGAAGGTTCGGGAACGGGAATCATAATGGTTGACGGCGCGTCTGCCACCACAGGTTCTCCAGTCGCGCCATCAAAAATGACTGCCCCATACTTTTGTTCCATTTCAACAATTTTTTTACTGCGTTTCAATGGCGGCAATTTGCCCAAAACAGTCGCATCCATTAAAAATTCATTGGCATCTTTGCGTCTTTTTTGAGCTATTTTTTCCTGTTTTTTAATAGATGCCAATTGTGCATCCAATGTTTTGAGGAGTTGCTTGGTATTTCCAGATGGTTGTGTTTCTACATCGGCAATTTCTTCATCCATGCGATGGTGTTGCAAACGCAATTCTTCCACTTCTGCGGCTGTTTTTTTGTCCAAAAGTTGCGCTTTTGCAATCAATGCATCCACTTTGCGCAGATCTGTCTTGTAATCCGATTGAGCGAAAGCGCATGCCGCTATGAGCATCAAGGGCAACCACAAATTCATTTTTAAAGCCATTTGAGTAAGATTTTAAACACAAAAATAAGGAAATATTGGATAGATTGGAAGACAGATGACGCTGATTAGGCGGATTTTCACGGATTTTTTTCAAAAAATCCGTGAAAATCCGCCTAATCAGCGTTATATGTCTTCCAATTTACTTTACTAAACAGCCGCTTTCACAGCTGCTGCTACCGCCTTTACTACTCTTTTATCCAAAGGCGATGGAATGATAAATTCTCGGGTCGGTTTTTTAACACAATTGGCTATCGCATAAGCAGCCGCCACTTTCATTTTTAAGGTAATGCGTTTTGCCCGCGCTTCCAAAGCTCCTTTAAAAATTCCGGGATAACCCAACACATTATTCACCTGATTGGGCAAATCACTTCTGCCTGTTCCAACAATTGCTGCACCACCTTTATAGGCTTCCTCGGGCATGATTTCTGGAACAGGATTCGCCAAAGCAAAAATAATACTATTAGGATTCATCAACTGTATATCTTTGGCAGTCAATAAATTAGCAACGCTTACGCCAACAAAAACATCGGCACCGCGCATGGCATCAAAAAGATTGCCCTGCCGATTTTCAAAGTTCGTAAACGTTAAAAATTCTTTTTTAATGGGTGTTAAATCCGTTCTATCCCGATGAATAATGCCTTTGGTATCGCACATCATCACGCTTTTAACAGGCACAAATGTCTTATCCTCATTTTCAAAACCACTCAACAAACGCGCTATTGCCCCGCCTGCCGCCCCAGAACCATTGACCACCACCGTCAAATCGGACATTTTTTTATTCAAAACTTTACACGCATTCAACAAACCCGCCAACGTCACCACAGCCGTCCCATGTTGGTCGTCGTGAAAAACGGGAATCCCGATATCCTGCAAACGGCTTTCGATTTCAAAACAACGCGGTGCGGAAATGTCTTCCAAATTCACGCCGCCAAAAACAGGTGCAATATTTTTGACCAATTGAATGATTTGTTCCGTATCTTGCGTTTCCACACAAATCGGGAACGCGTCCAAGCCTGCGAAGTGCTTAAAAAGCATCGCTTTCCCTTCCATGACAGGAATCGCCGCTTTCGCGCCAATATTCCCTAACCCTAAAACCGCAGACCCATCACTCACAATCGCAACGGTACTTCCCTTTATCGTGTAATCATACACCAAATCAGGGTTTTCTTGAATCGCTTTACAAGGGGCAGCAACCCCTGGCGAATACGCCAATGATAAATCATCTTTGGTTTTAGCAGGCAATTTGGGCATGACTTTGATTTTCCCACGATGCTTGCGATGCAGTTTTAATGACTCTTCAAAATAATCCATATTGATAATTAATTGATTTTCAATAATTTAAAAATTACTGAAAAATTGGTTTTACTTTTCTGGCACAAAATCTAAGGAGACGGAATTGACACAATGCCGTACATTTTTAGGCGTAAACCGTTCTCCCTTGAATACATGCCCCAAATGTCCATCACATTCAGCACAAACAATTTCAATCCGCCGTCCGTCAGGGTCGGGTACTGTTTTGATAGCCCCTTCGATTTCATCATCGAAAGAGGGCCAACCACAACCTGAATCAAATTTATCATCAGACCGATACAAAGGTGCATTGCAACGCCGACAAACGTACATGCCTTTTGCATCATTTTTATTGAATTTGCCTGTGAATGGATATTCAGTTCCTTTGTATTCAATGACACGTTCTTCTTCTCGTGTCAAAACATTCCACTTTTGAGGGTTTTTCATCATTTTTTTTATTTTGAATAGCAAGTGGAGGGTTTGAAACCCTTCACTTGCTGTTATAGCGGCAAAGTTATAATTTACTTTGTTCTAAAATATAATCTAAATCGACATTTTTTTCAATCATCTCAATCGCTCGCATGACTTTCCAAGGCGTTTGTGGATTGATTTTAACTTCGATTCGACTGATTTTTAAAACGGCTCCATACGTTTCGAGCATGGTGCGTATCACAGGAATTTGATGTTTTTGAATATATTCCACCGTTTGACGGCTATAACTGCCGTGTCCTGTTGAAATAATGCCCGCGAAAGGCGATTTTTCCAACCCAAAAGCCTTAGAAATTCGCACCGTATCGGCAATCGCAATATCTAATCGCGCCGCGCCCACCACTAATAGTGAACCTGCGGATTTGCCTTTCAACTCATCGGACGAAATCAACGAACCTGCAATAATATCGCTGACCATATTATTTTGAAATTCGCTGTTGTATTCAAAGGTGCCATTTACGCTATCTGCAACGGTTTTCAAAAGGGGCAAACTCATGGTTTTGTCATAGGGCAAAGTGCCAAGTAAGGGGATTTTATGTTTATCAAGCCACTTTTTGACATAAAATTCGCATTTCTCGCGCTTATCTTCCAACACTTTGTTTAAAATAACACCCATCACAGGCACTTCTTTTTCCCGAAACAATGCCATACACATATTCAACATATCAATCGTATTGCCAACTCCGCCTTCTGCAACCATGACCACATTCGCATTAATGCGTTTCGCCACATCTGCATTCGAGAGATTGACAACACTGCCTACGCCGGGATGTCCCGTGCCTTCATAAACTGTCAATTCATTCAAACGGTTCAATTCATGGGCTGCATTTTGTAATCTATCTTCAAAATGATACTTTTCAGGATTTTTTAAGAAATCGCTTGTCGTCCCAGAACCCAATATCACAGGACTGTGCAAAATCGGGTCGGGTTTAAAATTCAACAAATCGGCAAATAATATCACGTCTTTATCCACTTGAAGGTTGTTGTGAACCACGTATTTCTGACCAACTGGTTTGCAATAACCCACATGAATCCCTTTGTTGTGAAACCCAGAAATTAATCCAAGCGTCGAAGTCGTTTTACCAACGTGTTGACTGGTTGCCGCGATGTAAAGATTTTTATAAGACATATTTTTTTATAATTTATGATTTTATTGTTATTCAAAGATGGATAATTACTGGTTTGAAATTATTTTTTGTTAAAACGATTCAATGCCAATTTTAATTTTGAATTAACAGATTGCAATTTTATTTAAATAAAAAAAAAGATTATAAATGGGTTGAAAATCAGTCGCCCCTCTTTCTTTTTAAAAAGAAAACGATTAACTTTGTTTTTCAAAAAAAAAGCGAATCGGCAAATCGAATTTAAAATAAAGTCAAAATTAAGTCCATTTATCGGAATGCCGTATCTTTTTAGGGATTGATTTTCAAAGTTCATGTGATTATAATTTGTTGTTTGAAGCCGTTTCGTTACATCGGGACGGTTTTTTTGATGCTTTTGCGATTTTTTGCTACTTTTGCCCCGTTTTACGGTTCAGACCGTTCCATCTAAAAAGCTAAAATCATGTTACTCGAAACAAATCTTTCGGACTATCCTCTAACAGCGTATAGTCATGGCGCGGGTTGCGGTTGCAAAATCGCTCCTGATGTGTTGGATACCATCCTTAAAAATCGCACAACATCGCCTTTTTACAAAAATCTCTTGGTTGGAAACGCCGATAAAGATGATGCTGCCGTCATGGATTTGGGGGATGGCACTGGAATTGTCTCTACAACCGATTTTTTCATGCCGATTGTGGATGATGCGTTTGATTTTGGTCAAATTGCTTCGGTCAATGCCATTTCTGATATTTATGCGATGGGTGGAACGCCTTTGATGGCAATTGCGATTTTAGGTTGGCCCGTGAGCAAATTGCCTGCGGAATTGGCGGGGCAAGTCTTGGAAGGCAGCCGCAAAGCCTGTGCGGATGCGGGGATTCCATTGGCAGGTGGGCATTCGATTGATACGCTTGAACCCATTTTTGGTTTGGCAGTAACGGGGCGCGTTCCTTTGCAACATTTGAAACGCAATGGTGGTGCTTCCGAAGGTTCCGCTTTGTTTTTAACCAAGCCTTTGGGGGTTGGCATTTTGACGACCGCGCAAAAAAAAGGTAAATTAAGCCCACAACATGCGCATATTGCACCCAATAGTATGAAACAATTGAATGATTTGGGTGCTTTTTTAGGCACCTTGGATTATGTCGAAGCGATGACGGATGTTACCGGTTTTGGTTTGGCGGGACACTTGATAGAAATGTGTGAAGCGAGCATGTTGAGTGCCAACATCGAATTTCATCAAATTCCGATGTTTGATAAATTGATTATCAATCATTATCTCGCAGAAAAGTGTATTCCGGGCGGTACGTTGCGCAATCACGCGGCGTATGGACACAAAATATCCGAAATCACTGATTATCAACGCAATATCGTATGCGACCCGCAGACTTCGGGCGGTTTGTTAGTGGCAATTCGTGCCGATAAAGTGACTGAATTTCAAAATTTATTGTTTGAACGCAATTTGCCGACAGAACCCATTGGGTATTTCACGCGGCAACGTGCTTGTACCATCTCAATTTATTAACATGGATTTTTGGGGTTCATTGGATATTTTAGGATTTTTTTGTAAATCCAATGAATCCAATGAATCCAAAAAAAAGCCAAGTTTTACCAAAAAATGGATAGAAACTTCAACCTAAAACGATTCCGAAACGAAACATTTGATATTTGCATCATCGGCGGTGGTGCAAGTGGCACTGGCTGTGCGTTAGATGCCGCGTTACGTGGTTACAAAGTGGCATTGATTGAGCGAGATGATTTTGCCGCCGAAACCTCTTCCAAATCAACCAAACTCATTCATGGCGGCGTTCGATATTTGGAACAAGCCTTCAAAAATTTGGATTTTGCCCAACTCAAACAAGTGAAACATGGTTTAGAAGAACGACAAATTGTTTTAGAAAATGCGCCCCATTTAGCACAACCGTTGGCTTTGGTCACGCCTGTTCGGAATTGGATGGAAGGCATGTATTTTCGAGTTGGTTTGACGCTGTATGGTTGGTTCGCAGGTAAAAAGGATACGTTACCAACCAGTCGTTTTTTAAATAAAAAAGCTCTTTTTGAAAAAATTCCAACGTTACATCCCAATACATATGGTGGAATTTTATATTATGATGGACAATTTGATGATGCGCGCTACTGTTTAGCGTTGGCGCAAACGGCAAATGAAGCAGGTGCGGTTTGTGTAAATCATATCGAAGTCATTGATTTTCAAAAAGATAGCAACCACAAATTGATAGGTGCAACGGTGCAAGATACGTTGACGCAGGAATCGTTTCAAATCCAAGCAAAAGTATTCCTTAATTGTACAGGTGCGGGCGCGGATTGGATTCGGCAAAAAGCCAATCCCAAGCAAGTGGCTCGGATGCGCCCCAGTAAAGGCGTACATGTCCTATTACCGTATGCCGTTTTGAACAGTCAACAGGCGTTGATGATACCGAAAACACCTGATGGGCGCATTGTTTTTGCCGTTCCTTTTGAAAACAAACTCATGCTTGGAACGACAGATGAACCGTATTTGAAAGGGCAACAAGAACCTTTATTGGAACATCAAGAAGTAGATTTTTTAATAGAAACCTTACAACCTTATCTTGCCGAAACCATTGATAAACAATCGGTTATATCGGGTTTTGCAGGCTTGCGTCCTTTGATTGGAGCTCCTTCAAGTCAAGGCAAAGCGACCAAACGGCTTTTGCGCGACCATGAAGTCGAAGTAGATGAGGCAACAGGTTTGATTTCTTTATTGGGCGGAAAATGGACAACGTATCGGTTGATGGCACAAGATACGATAGATGCGGTGGATGCTTTATTTCAAAAAAACAATCCCTGTAAGACGGCATCTCAACGATTGGTCGGTGCGGAAGGTTATGATGAAAATTTTTATAAAAAAATAGTTGAAAAATACCATTTGGAAGAAGATATTTGTATATATTTGGCTCGAAAGTATGGTACACGCGCTGAATCCATTGCGCAATTGGCACTCGAACAACCTTTTTTGGCTCGAAGATTACAACCTAATTCCACATTACCCATCACCAAAGCAGAAATTGTCTATCAAATTCGGGCAGAATCGGCTTGTACGTTGCGCGATATTTTAGCCAGAAGGCTGCGTTTGGAAAATACCGATTGGGCAACGACTGTACAATTCGTTACACCGATTTCGCATTTATTAGCAGTAGAGTTGGATTGGTCGGAATCGTATCGAGTCAAAGCGGTGATGGAGTATCAAGCCCTTTTGCAAAAAATGGTTGCAACAGCGAACGGTTCCCAATTATAAGCAGCAATTTCCGCTTTGGAAAATGCCGATACAATTGGAACGCGGATGACGCGGATTCGACGGATTTTTACGGATTTTTTTCGATTCCATTGAGCTTTTACTAATACCAAAAGAAACTACTATTTTGGCTAAAACTCAAAAAATCCGTGAAAATCCGCCGAATCCGCGTCATCCGCGTTCCAATTGTATTCTACTTTCCAAAGCGGAAATTATAAACAAACTTTTAATAAAATATTGATTATCAATGCTTTATTAAAATACAAATTGAAATCCAACACGATGAATCCATGTTTAGCAGAGTTCTTTGGAACGGCTTTATTGGTGTTACTTGGCAACGGAGTCGTTGCAGGAGTGCTTTTGAAAAACTCTAAAGCGGAAGGCGCAGGCTGGCTCGTTATCAGTACAGGCTGGGCGTTAGCGGTCACTTTTGCTGTTTATTTGACGGGCGATATTAGTGGGGCGCATTTAAATCCTGCGGTAACGATTGCAATGGCAGCGATTGGCAAGTTTGAATGGTCGTTAGTACCTTGTTATGTGGTTGCGCAAATGTTAGGTGGCTTTTTGGGTGCGGTTTTAGTGTATTTACACTACTTGCCGCATTGGGCAAAAACGGATGATGCGGGTACGAAATTAGCCGTTTTTTGCAATGCTCCTGCGGAACGCCATACGGTTGCCAATTTCGTAAGTGAATTTATTGCGACCTTTGTTTTATTGCTCGGTTTGTGCGCATTGGGTGCGCATACTTGGGCGGCTGGTTTGAAACCATTAGCAGTTGGGGCGTTGATTGTTTCGATAGGACATTCTTTGGGCGGAACGACGGGTTATGCTATCAATCCTGCCCGTGATTTTGCGCCGCGAGTGGCGCATTATCTGCTTCCGATTCCCGGAAAAGGCGATTCGGATTGGAATTATTCATGGATACCTGTTGTTGCACCGATATTAGGTGGTGTTTGTGGAGCGATGTTTCATCACTTATTATTTTAAAAAAATACAATTGGTAAGCTGTAAGTTGGAACGCGGATGACGCAGATTGGGCGGATTTACACGGATTTTAAAAAAAATCCGTGTAAATTGGAACGCGGATGACGCAGATTGGGCGGATTTACACGGATTTTAAAAAAAATCCGTGTAAATTGGAACGCGGATGACGCAGATTGGGCGGATTTACACGGATTTTAAAAAAAATCCGTGTAAATTATTGGAACGCGGATGACGCAGATTGGGCGGATTTACACGGATTTTAAAAAAAATCCGTGTAAATTGGAACGCGGATGACGCAGATTGGGCGGATTTACACGGATTTTAAAAAAAATCCGTGTAAATTGGAACGCGGATGACGCAGATTGGGCGGATTTACACGGATTTTAAAAAAAATCCGTGTAAATTCGCCCAATCTGCATCATCCGCGTTCCAATTTACCCAAAATCGCTGTCTAAGCGTGTGCCATCGCGCTTTTGATTTTTTGATTCAAAGCCTGTTTGGTCGTAAGACCGACTTGCTTATCCACCAATTTACCATTTTTGAAAAAGAGAATCGTCGGAATACCGCGCACTCCAAAGTTTGTGGGTACTTCTGGATTATCGTCCACATTGAGTTTACCAATGAGAACATTTTCACCATGCTCCTCTGCCAATTGCTCAATAATCGGTCCGATAAGGCGACAAGGGCCGCACCAAGGAGCCCAAAGATCTACAACAGCTACTTTATCGTTATCCAAGACTGTTTCTTGGAAATTGTCGTCTGTGAATTCAAATGCCATTTTGAAAAATTTTAAAAATGAGATTTTAAAAATTATGAATTTCGCAACCTAAACAATGGATTCAATCATTTAGTTCAAAAAAACGATTTTTTTTTGATTTTTGAAATCAAGCATCCGCTATAAATGCGGTTGCTTGATTAAAGGTTCAATTAATGCTTTCAACTCTTTCGCCTCAAAAGGTTGCTGATATTGAAACAATACGTCATTCGATTGGTTTACCAAAAGCAAAACAGGCAAACTCGTGATAGGCGCGTCCGATTTGACGTATTTTTTCAAGAAAGAAACATCGCCTTTTTCCAAAACCAATGTTTCGCCTGTCAATTGATGTTCTCTGATAAAAAGATTAATATCTTCCATTTTTTGCAAACCGGGCATATTCACATAAATCGTTTTAAGGCGATTGGTATCGAATTGCGCCACCGTTTCGTTCAAGGCTTGGGCGGTTTTCATACTATTTTCGTTGAGCAGATTCCAAAAGCAAAAAATATGGAGACGCTCTTTGGCGTTTTCAAACCGAGTTATAATTTCTTTTGTGGTAACAGGTTGCGCCGTTTTGCCTGTTGCTTTTGCCAATATTTGTTTATCTTCGGCACTCAGTGCCTGTGTATTAAAACGAGTAGTGTCAAATGGATTGGCAGCATGAGCAGGTGCATTGCGTTTTTTTTGGCATCCTGTTAGTGCTAAGGCACTCAGGAATATTAATTTTTGAACGTTCATATTGAAATAAAATTTTAAATAAATTTATTTTGAAAAATAAAATTTTGAAAAACAGTTTTTTGCTGGGTTTTCGTTGGATTTGGGTGCTACTCGGTCTGGGCAGCATTGGTTTAAAAAGCATAGCAGATGCATTTCCAAACCAAGTAGAAACATTGTATAGTCGCGGTTTATATGGCTATATACGCAAGTTTTGGGATATAAGTTTTGCCTATATGCCAATACCCTTATTTCATGTATTTTGGATTGGAATTGCCTTTTTTTTAATTCATTTAATCCGCATTTGGACTCGAAAAAACGTGCCGATTGCAGCAAAACGCCGTACTTTTTGCCATCAATTCTTATCTGCAATCGGTATTTTAATCGTTGGATTTTATTTTTTATGGGGTTTTAATTACAGTCGTCCGCTTTTTACCAAACAAATTGGTTTAAAAATAGTCAAAATAGATAGCCTGCAACTTGCTTCCGAATTACAAATCGCGGCGAATGAAATGATAGATTTAAAACAACAATTATCCAAAGATTCGACTCAAAATCATATCCCGATGGATTTGGAAACGCAAATTCGGCAAGATGTTACCCGCGTTTTGAATCAATATCATTTTCCTGCGGGCGGCAATTTAAGAGGTCGTTTTTTACAACCCGATGGCATTTTGCGTCGATTTGGCGCATCAGGCGTTTATTGGCCCTGGGCGGGCGAATGTAATATAGATAATTCTTTGCACGAATTGGAAAAAACCGTTACATTAGCGCACGAATTAGCGCATGGTTATGGATGGGCTGATGAAGGTACTTGTAATTTTTTAGCTTATTTAAGTTGCATCAAATCCAATGATTTATATGTGCAATATGCTGGTTATATGCATTACTATCGGTATGTTGCAGGCAATTATAAACAGCAAAATCCAACGCAATATGACCTTTTTCGCAAAAATCTTCCTGATGCGATTCTCCGCGATTTAGATGCAATCAATGCTAATTCAAAATTATATCCAGAATGGTTTGATACCCGTTTTATTTATGGGAGCTATTTAAAAGCACAAGGTGTCAAGGAGGGTTTAAAGAGTTACAGTCGAATTATTTTAATGGTTCATGCTTGGCGGAAACAGGAATCGGCGTTAGAAAACGCCCAATGAGTCGTTTTTTTTTGGTGAATTAATCCATTTGCGTTTATTTTGCGATGGATTTCAAATCTAAACTATTTTTTTATTGCTTAAAACCAAAACAATATGTTTAAGAGTTTTTTTTCAAAAGTGGGTATTGGCGCGGCAAAAGTGGATACGCGTATCAGTACGCCTGTGATTCATCCGGGCGGCTTTTTGGCAGGCACCACCGTTGTTCAAGGTGGCATGACGACCCAAGATATTGATGATATTTACTTGCATTTTAGCACCTCTGCCCAATATGATGGGCATTATACGACGGTGGAATTTTATAAAATCAAGATTTCAGACCGTTTTACGATTGGGGAAAGGGAGGAAAAGCACATTCCTTTCCGTATTCAAATGCCTCCTGAATTGCCAATAACGGTGGTCAATGGGCAATATACCATGCCTTACAATGGTTTATATGTGCGCACGGCGATGGATATTGCCTATGCTTTGGATGCAACGGACAATGACCGTTTTGAAGTGGAGCCACATCCTGCGCAAGATGCGGTGTTGCGGGCGATTGAATATTTGGGGTTTAGCCTGCATAAAGTGGATATTGAAAATGGTCAATTGCAAGGGAGTCGGATGCCTTTTTTTCAAGAATTTGAATACAAAGCCTATCATACGGCGTATGGCAATCGGGTCAATGAGTTAGAAGTGAGTTTTATTGGCAGACAAAATGAATGTGAAGTTGTTTTAGAAATTGATAAACGGGGCGGTTTTATGTCTTTTGGAAGCGACAAATATAGAAGTTTTTTAATTCCATATACAGGTTATGAACGAATGGACATGGCAGCAGCGATAGATAGAGCGATTCGCAGTGCGATTTAGCGGATAAATTGGAACGCGGATGACACGGATAGGGCGGGATTTTCACGGATTTTTTCAAATAAAAAAATTCGTGAAAATCCGCCCTATCCGTGTCATCCGCGTTCCAATTCGCTCGCTATAGCGATAGGATGGATATACGGATTTCACGGATTTTCACCCGATTTTCACAAATTTTATCTTTCTTAACAACTCCAAATCCGTGAAATCCGTACATCCATCACCCGCATTGTATCGCCCTTTTAGTTCAATTCATAAATAATTGCCTCATAAGGTCTTAATTGACCATCAGGCGATTTGCTATTATAATTATTAATTAAAATTTTGGCTTTACTAACATCAATACCCGTATCCGCCGTTGCGTTTGCATCGCTAAAATTCAATAAAACCAACAATTTTTTGCCATCCAATTCTCTGGTGTAAGCGTATATTTTTGGATTGGATTTGTCCAACAACGTATATTTTCCATAAATCAGCGTTTTATTGCCTTTGCGCAATTCGACCATTTTTCTAAAATAATTCAATGTCGAATGAGGGTCTTTTTCTTGATTCACCAAATTTACATCAGTATAATTCGGATTGACTTTCAACCAAGGTTTCCCAACCGTAAAACCACCATTCGCAGTACTATCCCATTGGAAAGGAGTCCGCCCATTATCGCGGGAAGATATTTTCATGCCCTCCAAAAAGCGTTTCAAATCACCCCCTTTATTTTTGATTTGCGTATAATTGGTTAATAATTCAATGTCATTATAATCCTCCACTTTATCGAATTTGATGTTGTTCATGCCCAATTCGTCCCCATAATAATAATACGGTGTCGCCCGCATGCTCATAATAAACGTCGTCAACATTTTAGAAGACACTTCCCGAAAGGCAGGTGCGTCATTGCCCCAGCGCGTTACCATACGCGGTTGGTCATGGTTTGCCAAATACATCGTTCCCCAGCCGCGAGACATAAAGGCAGAATCCCATTTGGAATAAACCCGTTTCATATCCAACAAATTGTTGCCTTTGGGGTCGGGCATTTTATACTCATTGGGCAAATAGCCGAGTTCTGTGCCTTCAAAATGATACGCCATATTGAGTTCTTTGCGGTCTTCGGCAACGAATTTCATCACGCGTTCAATATCGCCAAAGGCTTCAGCCACCGTTCCAACATTATATTTACTCAACACTTCGCGATTCATTTCTTGGATATAATCATGCAATTTCGGACCCGAAGCGTAAAACATACCCCAAGAACCATTGTATTCTTTCGGAAGCGCGGGAAAAGTCGTATCTTTGGAAATAAACGCAAGCGCGTCCAAACGGAAGCCATCAACGCCTTTTTCCAACCAAAAACGCATCATTTTATAAATATCTTGGCGCAAAGTCGGGTTTTCCCAATTCAAATCAGGTTGGCAATCCGCGAAATAGTGCAAATAATAAGAATTAGTGGCTTTATTATATTCCCAACCATCCGCTTTTTCGTCAAAATGACTCCAACGTGCAGGCGGCGTTCCTTTTTCAGCAGGCCACCAATGAAAATAATTATAAAATGGATTGGTACGCGAAGTTCGGGCTTGTTTAAACCACTGATGTTCATCGCTACAATGGTTCAAAACCAAATCCATAAAAACTTTAATTTTACGGTCATGCATGCCTTTGAGCAAGGTGTCAAAATCTGCCATCGTCCCAAATTCTTTCATAATGCTTTGATAATCAGCGATATCGTAACCATTATCTTTATTGGGAGAAGCATAAATCGGGTTAAGCCAAACGCCCGTGACCCCTAAACTTTTGATATAGTCCAATTTAGAAATAATTCCTTTCAAATCTCCTACACCATCGCCGTCGCTGTCTTTGAAACTGCGCGGGTAGATTTGATAGATAATCGCTTCTTTCCACCAAGTTGCATCCGAAGTGGTTTTTTTAGAATCCGCAGAAGCGTTAGAATGACGGCAGGATGTCAGATACATGCCTACCGCCGCAAATAAAATCAAGAAAATGTGGCGCATTTTGGTTGAATTTAGATAAAAATAGGTTCGTGAATAGGCTTTTCGGCTACGAATAAGCCCTTTCGCATCGCAAAAGTAGCAATAGATTCATAGAAATTTTCAAAATCTGCTTACATTTGCTTGTTTTTTTTAAACCATTAATATACATCATGTCGAAATTGAGCAAAATTTATTTAATATTGGGTTCTAATTTGGGAAATCGCGTCGAAAATTTGAAGCGCGCCCAAACCTTGATTGGCGAACAAATTGGCAAAATCCAACAAGTATCGCGTTTGTACGAATCCGAACCTTGGGGTAAAAGTAAGATTCCCAATCAAAGTGATTTTTTGAATCAAGCAATTGAAGTTTCAACTGTACTGACACCGCAAAATGTTTTAAGTAAAATTTTAAATATAGAAAAGGAGATAGGACGGGTGCGCACTGAGAAAAATGCACCGCGACTGATTGATATTGATATTGCTTTATGGGGCAATGAAATTATAAAAATGCCTGATTTGACAATTCCGCATCCGCGTTTGCAAGAGCGCAATTTTGTCTTGATTCCCTTGATGGAAATCGCAGGGGAAGACCTGCATCCCGAATTGCAATTGCCAATAGAAGAACTGTATTTTAATTGCACAGACCCGTTAGAAGTATCTATTTTTGAAGATTAAAACACATAGGGCACATAGATTGACATAGGACACATAGGACACATAGGACACATAGGGATTATTTTTATTAACTCAGGTTTCGGAAACCGATTTGCTCGAAAAACAAAATTAAATTTGCCTTCCCAAATACGAGTGCGTAACATGAGTTATTAATAAATGCCCTATGTGTCCTATGTGTCCTATATAAATCTATGTGCCCTATGTGTTAGTTAAACCAATACCAATACCAATACCAATACCAATACAATAATATTGATTATGCTCCCTTATCGTTTCATCGCTATCGAAGGCAATATTGGCGCGGGTAAAACGACGCTTTGCGAAATGCTCTCCGCTGATATGGATTGCCATTTGATTTTGGAACAATTCTCGGATAATCCCTTTCTGCCGCTTTTTTACAACGACCCACAGCGATATGCTTTTTCGGTCGAACTTTTTTTTATGACCGAAAGGCATCAACAATTGCAAGAGTCGCTTACGCAACCCGAATTATTGAATACGGTCAGCATTGCGGATTATTTTTTCATTAAAACGCTGATTTTTGCGAAAAACAACCTTACAGAAGCAGAATATCGCCTTTTTCGACGTTTATTTAAAGTATTGAATGCGACTTTTCCGAAACCAGACTTATTGATTTACCTACATCGACCTGTATCACAATTGGTTGCCAATATTCAGAAACGGGGGCGTTCTTATGAAGCAAAACTTGAAGAAGATTACTTATTGCAAATTCAACAAGCGTATTTCAATTATTTTAAATCCGAAACCAATATTCCAATTTTGATATTAGAATTAGAGGACGTTGATTTTGTCAATAATCCTTTTTTTTATAAACAAATCGTATCCTATATTTCAAAACCATATTCAAAAGGGATTCATAAAATCGCTTTTACACATAAAATCAGAGACCAACAATGAAAATTTTACACATTAGTGCCGAGTGTTATCCCGCAGCAAAAGCAGGCGGTTTGGGCGATGTTGCGGGCGCATTGCCTAAATATTTGCGCGATTTGGGGGCAGAAACGGCTGTCATTATTCCAAAGTATCGCTCCAAATGGATTTATGAGCAGTCCTATGAACCTGTTTTTCAAGGTCATTTGAGCATTGCACATTGGACAGTGCCTTTTGCCATTGAAAAATGTGGCAACCCAACCTTAGGTTTTCCTTTATACATGGTCAATGTGCCGCGCCTATTCGACCGACCTGGGATTTACAATGACCCACAAACCGGTCAAGGGTATTGGGATGATTTGGAACGGTGGTTGGTTTTTCAACAAGCTGTTTTACAATGGCTTTTACATCACAATCCTTATAATGTGTTTCATTGCCATGACCATCACACGGGTTTAGTGCCGTTTATGATAAAACATTGTCGGGCATATCGGGCATTGGCGCACATTCCGACCGTTTTTACCATTCATAATGGACAATATCATGGTGCTTTTCATTGGGATAAGACCTTTATGTTGCCCGATTACGATAGAGATGCGGGTGGTTTACTGGATTGGGACGGTATGATTAATCCTTTGGCGACAGGCATTAAATGTTGTTGGCAATTGACAACGGTTTCGGCGGGTTACATGGAAGAATTGCGGGCGGGCAGTTCGGGCGGTTTGGAATGGTTGATTAATAATGAGCGTGCTAAATCGGTTGGCATTGTCAATGGGATTGATACCGATGTTTGGAATCCCAAAACAGACCCGCTTTTAGGGACGCATTTGAATGTAAATGTAGCTGATTGGAAGGCAAAAGCCAAATTATTCATTACCCAAAAATTTCATTTGAGGAATGATTTGCCTTTGATAATCTTTATCGGGCGACTTGTGGGCGAAAAAGGGGCGGATTTATTGCCGAATTTGATTCATCGATTCTTATCAGAAGGCGGAGAAGCCGTGTTTTTTATTCTCGGCACAGGAGAACAATCCGTTTCGGACGCGCTGATGCGGATGAAAAGTCGTTATTTGGGTGTTTTTGACACGGCTTTGATGTATAATGAAGAATTATCGCATCGATTGTATGCGGGGGCAGATTTCCTATTGATGCCTTCCCGCGTAGAACCTTGTGGTTTGAATCAGTTATATTCGTTGCGTTATGGGACGATTCCGATTGTACGCGCTGTTGGCGGCTTGCGCGATACGGTGTCCGATATTGCGGATGAAAAGGGTTGTGGGATTCAATTCGCCGCTTTTAATGAAACAGAAGCCTTAGAAGCCTTATATCGTGCAACCGATTTATACCAACAAGCTGAAAAATGGGCAAATTTGCGTCAGCATATTATGCAAATCGACCATTCTTGGAAACAATCTGCACAACGCTATTTAAATATTTATCAAGATATGGTATCACGGACGTAAAATATCATTACACTTCGTTTGAATGGGTGGGCTGATTTCACAGATGGGCATTTACGATTTATTGATTTACACCATCAGAAAAATTACAGTTCCTAACACGCCAAGATACATTTCTCTCGCATCTATTCAAATGCAACTTGTTTTAAAATGAAACGAGGATTGAGCGTTCAATCCTTGTTTCATTTCTTGCTTAAATGTCTATATTTGCGTCAAAATTTTTCAAAAACAACCTTGTGCAAATCATGTCGTTACCGAATCCTTTCAACAACAACAAAAATACTCGTTTTGTTGTTCACCTCTACTTTACAGCCTGCGTGACGGCGGCTTATGCCATTTTAGGCGGCATGTTGATTGCTTATCGCAATCTTTTTAAAGACGATTTCCCACCGACTTTGACCGTCGTGTTTGGTGTTGCTTGCGTTTTGTATGGCATGTATCGTTTTTATAGGAGTTATGAAAATTATAAAGCATCGGAGGAATCGTGAATTTTTATTTTAATAAAAATAATAGGTAATTTAATGAAAATCAATCTTAAAAATAATGTAGGCATCATCGTTACCGCATTCATTGCCCTACTGTTTGGGACGCGTTGTGCGCAAGCACCCGGCAAAGATACGCAGAATACGCCCAATACAGGTCAAATTACGGTGGCAGTGGATGAGACGTTGCTCCCGATTGCGGAAGCGCAGGCGCAAGTTTTCAATGCAACGTATGAACGCGCTCATATCCATATGCGGTACAAATCGGAAGCGGCGGCGGTTAATGATTTGATGAACGATAGTGCGCAAATGATTATGATTGGGCGACCACTTAAACCCGATGAAAAAGCGTTTTTCGATAGTCGCCGACTCATGCCGCAACAAACGAAGGTTGCCTTAGACGGCATTGCCTTAATTACCCATAAGAATAATAAAGATACGGAATTGACTTATCCACAAGTGGTTCAAATCTTGAAAGGTGAAATTACGGATAGAAAGCAATTGGGCAAAGGCGGTTCGGGTAATCTTAATTTAGTGTTTGATAATTCCAATTCTGGAACGGTTAGTTTTGTTTTAAATGAAATTGGTGCGAAAAGTTTGCCCAAAAACGCGTTTGCAACGAAAACCAATACCGATGCTATTCAATTTGTTTCAGAAAATGAAAATACCATTGGTATTGTCGGTTGGAGTTGGATGAGCGATTCCGATGACCCCAAAACGAAGGTTTTTTTAAGTAAAATCAATGTTATTGGCATTTCACCCAAGCATGATTCTTTGCCAAAAGGGTTTTATCGCCCTTATCAATTGCCTGTTCGACAAGGTTTATATCCGTTTACGCGGGACGTTTATTGCATTGTTCGGGATAGAAGTGCAGGTTTAGCGAGTGGCTTTTCGCGGTTTATTTACGGCGATATTGGGCAACGGATTATGATGAAAGCTGGTATTGTACCTGCCCAAGAGCCAGAACGCGTTATCGAAATTGTCAAAAAGCCTGTACAATAATGCCCTTTTAGGTACAAATCATCCTTTTTAAAATTCAAAAAGGGTGGATTCATGCCACTTTTAAATCCTTTTTTTCTTTTTTTAAAAGTTTTGCCTAAATTCGCCCCGTTTTTGGATTTCAACGAATCGTTTTAATAGTTTTTTAACTAAAATGTCTTGCAACCGTTTGTACAACACTCGTCTAAATTAACGAGTTAAACGATTTGTGTTATCTTGACCATAAAATTATCTTAGAAAAAATCAATCAACCAATCCGCGACACAATGAAAAAAGTCCAAATCTTAGCAGTCGCTTGCCTTGCCTCTTTGAGTTTGAATGTACAAGCCCAGGTCTTGTCCTCATCCAAAGAGTGCGAAAAACTAATTAACAACGAAGATTTCGGTGGTGCCCGAAAATGTTTGGATGCCATCATTGCCAAAGAACCGACTAATAGTGATGCCTATTTCTGGATGGGCGAGAGTTATTACCGCGATTCTACTTCCGAAAATGCCAAAGGCAATATGGCAAAAGCTGCCGATTTTTATAACAAAGGGGTTGGTGCCAATCCTGATTACAATTGGCGTTCCCAAATTGGGGTTGTCAAAATGATGATTCAGGAGAAGCAAAATCAACAATTGATTTCTAAGGCGATTGATAAAGCGGTGCGGGCTTCTCGCAAAAAACCGTACAAAGAAGGGCATCCGGATGCTTATTACTTGTTAGTCGATGCGTATTTGTATGGCAAAAACACGAATTTTACGGAAGGCGTTGCCAATGCAAAGCGGGCAAGAGAAATTGAACCTGCGGGCGCGAAATATTGGGTCAAAGAAGGCGATGCACAACGATTGGCAGGTTCGGCGGGTCCCGCAATGAGTGCTTATGAGTCGGCTGCGAGTATTGATAAAAAAGAAGCGGATGTGTATCTTAAAATGGGTAACATTTGGGGACGTGCAGGACAATTTAAATTGGCTATTGAAAAATTGGAAGAAGGCTTGGCGATTGCCCCCGATTATGCACCGTTGTACAAAGCGCAAATTGAGTTTTGTATGGCAAATAAAGAATATCCGAGAGTGACGAAATTGTTGGAAAAATATGTTACTTTGGCGGGTAAAGATTATGATGCCCGCGCTCGTTATGTAAAATTCTTGTGTTATCAAGCCAAAGCGTATGATAAAGCGGTGGAAGAAGCGCAAAAATTGTTGACAGAAGACCCAACGCGCAAAAATATGTATCGTTGGATGGCTTGGTCTAATTATGAAAATGGTAAATATGAAGCGGCTTTGGAGGCATCTGACAAATTGTTTAAAGCATTGAGTGGTGATGACTTGGCTAATTATGATTATACGTATTTCGCTCGCGCTGCGGAACAATTGGGCAAAATTGATACGGCTATACGGGTTTATCAAGATTATATCAAGTTCGATTCGACTCAAAAATGTGATGTGTTGCCTAAAATTGCAAACATTTACATCAAAGCGAATCGCGTGAAAGAAGCAGGTGCTGCGTTGAATGATAAATTGGCAAAATGTGGTGGTAATAACAGCGATTATTATGCAGCCATGCAGTTGGCTTACAAGGCGGATATGCACAAAGAATTGGTACAAGCGGCAGATAGATATATTGAAAAATTGCCCAATGATGTGGATGGTTATTTCTACAAAGCAAAAGCGTTGCAACAAATGGATGATGAAAATAATCCCCGTTATGATGCCCGCACGACGTATGAGAAATTGGTGGAAGTCGCGTTGAAAGCAACAGATGAAAAAACAAAAACGCGGAATAATTATTTCTTATCTCGGGCGTATAGCTATTTGGGCTATTGCATGGGTGCGCAAGGCAACTTGCCGGTAGCCAAAGAAAATTTCCAAAAAGCAGTAGCGGCGGATCCATCGAATGCAGATGCAGCGAAAAAAGTACAAGAGTTAGGTGGTAATTAAGTCGTTCCATTTAACACAACAACGTTTGGAGGGTTTAGTATAAACAACGTTTGGAGGGTTTAGTATAAACAACGTTTGGAGGGTTTAGTATAAACAACGTTTGGAGGGTTTAGTATAAACAACGTTTGGAGGGTTTGAAACCCTCCAAACGTTATTTATACTAAACGTTCTACGAAAAATA